>JASEFH010000002.1 GCA_030019205.1 Methanomicrobiales archaeon | reverse complement strand
CACCGCCCCGGGATCGCCGCCTGCGACGAGGATGGGATCTGCCACCCGTTCGTCGAGGCGGGCATATCGAAGGAGGATATCCGCCGCATCGCACGGGAGAGGAACCTGCCGTTCTGGGACATGCCCTCCAGCGCCTGCCTGGCCTCCCGAATCCCCTATGGAGAAGAGATTACCGCGGAGAAGCTGGAGCGGATCGAGGCTGCCGAAGAGTTCCTCCGGGATCACGGCTTTGGGCAGGTGCGGGTGCGGGTCCACGGCCCCCTGGCGCGGATCGAGGTGGAGCCCGCTGCGATGGAGAGGTTGTTTGCGATGCGGGCCGAGGTTGTGCGGGCCTTCGAGGACCTGGGGTTCGTCTACGTCACGCTGGATCTGCGGGGATTCCGCAGCGGCAGCATGGATGCGGTGCACTCCCCTCGCGCATCTGCGGAAACCGGAGATCGGCAGAATGCAGCGTGAGTTCCCGATCATAAGGGTGAACGACGGCCAATTCACCGCTGGCATTCACACCGTCGTCGAGGAGACGCCGTTGACGGTGAACGTCAACGGGCGGACTGCCGTGACCGCCATGGTGAGCCCGAACGAGATCGAGGAGTTCGTTGTGGGATTCCTCTACACAGAGCGGATCATCGAGGGGATAGATGACATCGAATCCATGAAAGTGGAGAAGAACATCGTGAACGTGCTCACGAAGAACCTGTTCAAGGCGATCGGCGCGAAGAAGATCGTCCTATCGGGGTGCGGTGGGATCTCCTCGCCCTTTGATCTCCAGAGACTCCCGAGAATAACGTCCGCATTTGCAGTATCCGCTGCCTCTATAGCGGAGGGGATGAAGCAGCTCCTGACTGAAGATTCCGGGATCCACAAGATGACAGGAGGGGTCCATGCTGTGGGTTTGTCGCGAGGGGACGGCCTGATCATCAGATCGCAGGACATCGGGCGGCACAATGCCTTCGACAAAGTGATCGGCCGTGCCCTGCGGGAGGGCATCGATCTCTCCCGCAGCTTCGCCCTCACCTCGGGGAGGATCTCTTCCGAGATGGTGCGCAAATGCCTGGTGGCAGGCATCCCGATCATCGCATCCCGGGGGGCGACGACCAGCCTCGCGATCGAGACGGCGGAGAGAACAGGGCTCTGCGTGATCGGGTTCGTCCGGGCGGGGAAGATGAACATCTACACGCACCCGGAACATATCGAGGGTGCATTAGCGCACCAATAACCTGATCAGCCTCCCTCGTAAGACTGCCAGCGCACGCTGATGACCTGCGCTGTTTCGGTCATACATCGCGGTGCGGCGTGATATCGCACCCGGTGCAGGGGAGACACATGGTCTCTGCGCGATCCGCCCGCAGGCCATGGCGCTCAAGGGCCTCTTTCGCCATCCGCGAGAGCCGCAACATCCGCTCCGGGCACGGGCGGTCCACGGCGATCTCGCCGGCCCGGAGGGGCGATGCCGTGATCGGGCGCAGGATCGGTATCACACCCATTTCGGCAAGAACCGTCACGCCCTCCCGGACGCAGGCGTCGTCCTCGCCGAGACCGATGATGAAGTTCGAGGCGACACGGCCCCTTCCGAAGATGGGCACCGCCTTCGCAAGAGATTCCAGGATAAAGCGGTGGTCCAGCCCCGGGCAGATACGGGAGAAGAGCGCGTGATCCATGGTCTCGACGTTGTACTTGATCTCGGTGGCTCCTGCGGCGAAGAGGTCCTCACTGGACCTCCAGGTGGGGTAGATCGAGACCCCGATGGGGAGGTCGTACTCCCGCGCGAGCGCTTTCACCACCTCCACCGCTCGCTCCGCCTCGAGGTAGGGGGAGTCCGCGACACCGCTCGTCAGGGCGATCGCCTCGAGTTCCCCCGTGGCGGCGGCAGCTTCCACCATCCGCAGAACTGTCGGAATGTCTTTCAGCGGTCCCTGGATCTTCGGGACCGGGCAGAAGCGGCAGTTATAGATGCAGCGTTCGGAGAGGGTGATATACGCCTGCCTCGGGCAGTGGCAGAGCGGCTGCTCCAGGATGCCCCGCGTGATGAGGCGCCCGCCCCGGACCACGGCAACGCCGTCTCCATCCCGGATCACCTTGATCGGCGAGTTCGGGTTGATGGACAGGCGGACTCTCCGGGCTCCGGATCGGACGAAGAAGGACTCGCCCCCGGCACCCGGCCCGGCGGTCGCCGCCGTCTTCAACTCCTCTCCGAGGAGCGAAGCATCGATATCCGCACTTCCGATGCTGATGAGTTCTGCCTTCTCTTCGGCGGTCATGTCGTGTGGCATCGTCCACCTCTTCCGGGGGTGGTCAGGAGCACTCCCCGGACTGTTCGTAGATCTCGAGAATCCGCTCGGCGAGGACCCGGGAGAGGCGCTTCGCGACGATCCCGAGGAAGATCTCCGCATACGCGGGGGGAACGCAGGAGAGGCTCTCGGATCCATCCTGGACCAGGTCGACGAGGTAGCGGAGGTCTTCGGTGTCCAGGCGCCCGAGGCGATCCTCAAAATCGTTCGCATCGCTGGCGTAGTGGTTCGCCAGCGGCGGCAGGATCGAGCGGTACGCAGCACCGGAGCCGGAGCAGATCGTATCCGAGCACTCCGGGGCAAGTCCCTTCAGGATGCCCCAGTCCTTCTCCGACAGGGTCCGTGCCATGCGAATCTCCCCTAGCTTCCTTCAGAAACCCTTCTCCGCGGCATCGATCGTGGCATCGATCTGCTTCTGGAGCGCATCGGGCAGCCCCTTTATCTTCACATCCAGAAATCCGCGGACGATGGTCGCCGTTGCCGCCTCCTCGCTCAGCCCCCGCGCCTCCAGGTATTCGATCGCATCCTGTGCAATCCTGCCCACGGCGGCCTCGTGAGAGAGCTCGGTCCCGACGACGGAGCCCTCGATCTCCGGGATGGCGTCGATCGTGCCGTCTTTTAAAATCAATCCCTTGCACTCCAGGTGCCCGCGGGTGCCCGCGACCTTCCCGGCGATGTTGCCGCGGGATATGATGGTCCCTCCCTGGGTGATGGCGCGGGTGATGAGTTCTGCACTGGCTCCTCTCGCCTCCAGGATCGCCCGGGAGCCGACATCCAGCGTGGAACCGGGGAATCCGACGATCATGCTGCTGAAGCGTGCCACTGCGTTCTCCCCGGCGAGCCGGGCCGTCGGGTACATCTGGACCTTCCGAACGGGTTTCATGCAGACGTAGTTCGAGATGAAGACCCCGTTCTCCTCCACGACGGCGGCACTCCGGGGATAGACGTCGATCCCCTCTCCCCAGGTATGGATCATCGTGAAGCTGATCTGCGCGTTCTTCCCCACGTAGAACTCGCTGATCCCGTAATGCGCTCCACCCTCTCCCGTCTGCGCCCCGCTCACGCACCCGGAGATGATGTGCAGCTCGGCCCCTTCTTCGGCGATCAGGATGTTGTGCACGTGCTGGATCTGGGTCTTTCCAAGGTAGAGGCAGGCCTGGACGGGCAGGATATTCTTGCTCCCTTTGCGGGCGATGATGACATACCCGGCCGGCTTCTCCTGCGCCGCCACGTACCGGGTGTATTCGTCCTTGTCCGCGGGGACCACCTTCCAGGCGTAGTCCTTCAGCCAGTCGTACTTCTTGAGGGCATCCCCGATAGAGAGCACCTCGATCCCTTCTTCGGCGCAGGTCGCATGCAGAATATCCTGGTTGGTCTGCAGGTAGCTGCCGCAGCGGTTCGCTCCTTCCACCTCTATTCCCGACTGTAGCAACCGTTCTACATCCTCTTTCGAAAAGGCCTGTCTGTCTCTTACTTCTGCTGCCATTAACGCTCCCCCGAATTATCCCTGGAACTTCAGCTGCACTCTTAATATCTTTATAGCGGCACCCCTTCGGAAGATAGTTGAATCCACGGGACGTTTGTCCTGAATCCAGCGCATCCACGCTCAGCCGCCCGGATACTTCACGATCGAGAACATGCTTATTAACAATTGTGAACATATATAAGTATCGTACACCCTTCTCTCCTCACGGGGAGTGCGACAGAGGTGCAACAGAGACGAATGGCAGAAGAACCGGGTATTCAGGAAAGAATCCTGCAGCTGAAGGAAGAGCGGAGCGCCATCATCCTGGCGCACAACTACCAGCTACCGGAGGTCCAGGATATCGCCGACCTGGTCGGGGATTCCCTGGAGCTCTCGCGGGCCGCCGCATCCCTGGAGGGCGAGGTGATCGTCTTCTGCGGTGTGGACTTCATGGCCGAGACGGCCGCCATCCTCTCTCCGGAGAAGAAGGTGCTCCTCCCCGCCCCGGATGCCTGCTGCCCGATGGCGGAGATGATCACCGCCGGCGAGGTGCGGGTGCTGCAGGAGCGGTTCCCGGACGCCGCGGTGGTCTGCTACGTGAATACGACCGCCGGGGTGAAGGCCGAGAGCGATATCTGCTGCACCTCTGCAAATGCCGTGAAGGTGGTGGAGTCCGTGGAGGCGGATCGGGTCCTGTTCATCCCCGACCATAACCTGGGCCGCTACGTGGCGCGGTTCACGGAGAAGGAGATCCTCCCCTGGGAAGGGTTCTGCATCGTCCATGACCGTTTTACACCCGAAGAAGTTCAGGAAGCGCGGAGGCTTCACCCCGATGCGGAGGTGCTGGTGCACCCCGAGTGCCGCCCCGAGGTGATTGACCTCGCGGATCACGTCTTCAGCACGTCCGGTATCCTGCGGCATGCCTGCTCGGGGCGGGCGGAGGAGTACGTCATCGGCACCGAAGTGGGCATCCTCCACCGCATCCGCAAACTGTGCCCCGAGAGACAGTATTATCCCCTATCGCCCCGAGCTGTCTGCGTCAATATGAAAAAGACCGATCTTGTAAAGGTCCACAATGCCCTTCTCGCCCTCCAGCCCCGGGTCACCGTTCCAGAAGATACAGCCATGCGGGCCCGGGTGGCGATCGAGAGGATGCTGGAAATTTGACAGGATAAAAACGTCTTGATGCGACACGATCCCCCTGCACCCGTGACAAGAGGCAATGATTGGCTGCTGTATTGCCGCTCTGCCTTCTAAGGAGCGCTCCCCACCCGGGCTTCTGCCCCCGCATGGATGCCATCGTCGTAGTGGTAGGGGGCGGGGTGCACCTCCCGGATGATCGACGGCTCGAAGATCTCCTCGTCCTCCAGGAGGCGGGATGTATACCCGAGACGATGGAGTGCGCGCATGAACTTCATCGTCGATCCGATGTACTCCAGGGGCAGGGCGGCACAGTATTTGGGGGAGATGCGGTAGGCCTCCAGCACGAACGCCGCGTCCACCATCCGGACCTCTTTCGCGACGATGCGGGCGCAGGCGGCGGGATCGCTCCGAATCATCTCGCATGCCGCCTCGTGGGAGAGCAGGAACCTCTTCAGGAGATCATCCCGCCCGAGCATCTCCTGCCGTACCAGGATGCCGTAGCTTGGGTTAAAGGGCCAGAGCCGGTCCGGAGGAATGACAATCTTGGCTCCGGTGTAGAGTCTGGCGGCAGCGGCGATCTCGCCCCGCTCGATGGCATCCGGGAGGAAGTCCGCCCACGGGTAGTTGCGCACGCTGATCGCGATATTTTCATACCGATCCAGCAGGTCGCGGACGATGACATCGTGAATGGACCCCCTGGGCGGAGTTCCGATCACGCCCCCGGCGAACTGTTCCAGGAACTCTCCCGTCCCCGCATACTCGGACAGGGATTGAACCCCCTTTCCCGCTATCAGGAGCGTGCCTTCGATATGGCCGCCGGCGATGCATCGGATCGAGAGTCCGCGATCGATGCCGATCATGGCCGGCGGGAGACCGATGTATCCGACGTCGACCGCACCCTCGTGCATCGCAGCGATGACGTCCGGCCCGGAGGGATAGAGCGTCCAGCGTGCATCGATGCCCTGGTCGCTGAGGGTCGGCGTGCTCCGAAGAAGGAACGATGTATGGTACACTGTCGAGAGGTGGCCAATCCGGATCATGCGATCCCGGTCCATGTGCAACTCGATCGGTGTGGTCGTTTATAAAGAAATCTCCGGCTCCTGCACGTGCCATGAAGAGATCTCTGAATGGGGATCCGGCAGCAAGATTGTACCGAGCCCCGGGTTGCAGCGCTCTGCAGACAAACCCTCGCGGCGCATTTTTGCACCTAACCCATGGTATTCTATCGGTTACAGTGGTCTGGATCCTCCCCTCCCCGCGGCCCTTTCAGGGCCGCCCCCTCCCCTCTCCGAGGGGAGGGGACTAGTGCGATTGGCCCATATGGGACTGTGAATCGCGATAACAGAGATGCCTCTCTATATCAGGGTTATCGCATGGAGAAGCGGGGAGCGGGAGGGGCGAGGTCTCTGGTCCCAGAGCATGCTCTCCCTTATTCTGGAATACCGGCAGTGCCGGTTGCACCCCCTCCTCCCTCTCTCTCGAAGGGCGACAAGAGCAGATCGTTGCTGCCGGACCCACCAAGTGTCAGATCGGAGCCGCTCCTCCGATGCTCTCCTGGATCCTCCTCTCGATTCTCCGGATCCGATCGACATCCGCCCGTGTCGCGGGTTTTGCCGGGACCGCCCGGCAGCCGGTCGTGCGGATCGTGGATGGCTCGTAGGTCCCGATCTCCCGTGCGATCCGCACGATATCCTCCTTATCGAAACCGATCAGGGGGCGGTACAGCGGTATCGTTGCGGCATCGGAGAGAACCTCGAGGTTATCAAGCGTCTGGGAGGCGACCTGGCCCAGCGACTCCCCGGTCACGATACCCTTCGCCCCGATGGCGCGGGCGCGCTCTTCCGCCAGGCGGTACATCCTCCGCTTGCAGATGAGACATATGTAGCGTTCCAGCCCCTCCCGCACCAGCTCCGCCCTTGCAGCCTGCAGGTAGTCATCCTGGATCACGGCGAGCTCGATATCCGGCTGGTACTCCTGCAGCCGCTCTATCACCCGCTCCACACGGCCAAGGGCGGTCTCGTCCAGGAATCCCGTGAGGCCGATGTAGAGGGGAACGATGCGGCACCCTCTCTTCATCATCATCCACGCCGCCACCGGGGAGTCGATCCCCCCAGACATCAGCACGACGAGGGTTCCCTCCACGCCGAGCGGTATCCCGCCCGGCCCGCGGATACGCTGGGTGTACACATAGCAGCGGTCGCCCCGGATCTCCACGGAGATCTCTTTCTCGGGATGCATCAGGTCCACGTGGATTTGGGGATACTGGCGGGAGATGCAATCCCCCAGATCGGCGGCTAGCTCTTGGGAGGTGAACGGATGCGTTCCCGTACGCCGGACGCGAACGGCAAAGGATGCAGCCGCATCCAGGCGGGCATGAGCGCCTGCCCGGAGCACCGTCCCGTGGAGTTCTGAAAGAGTACAGGAGAGGCAGGGCGAGAAGGAGGTGATTCCCGGGACCTTTTTAAGCTTCTTCGGGTCGACCCTCCCCGAGAGCCAGATCCGCCCCCGCTCCCGCTCCGCACGAACGCCGGGGAGGACCTGCAGGATGTTCGTGACCAGGACCTTTTCCCACTGCCGCCGCACCGGCTCCGATTTAAGAGCTATTTCCGAGTACCGCACCATCCAGAGCCATTCCAGGCCGGACCGCTCCTCCGGTTGTTCCGGTCCGGTTTCGTCCGTGGAGATGCTGCCATCGAGAGACGCGGGCATTTACGTCGGTTTTCGTCGCTGGGTCTTCAACCTCGCCACCTCGACCGGATCCTCGATCCGGAGGAGGAACGTCCCGTAGCAGGGCTTCGTGAAGGGAAAGACGATAAAGTCCTGTTCGATCCCGACGGCGATCGGGGGCACGCCGATGATGTGCTTGTCGTAGATCCTGTAGCCGGGTTCAACGTAGTAGATCTCCGTATAGTGCTTCTCCACATACTCCCGGCACTCCCTGAAGGTGGCTCCGCTGAGGAGGATCTCCTTTTTCATCTCGTCGATGCAGGCCACCTGAACACCTCGTCGATCTTCCTCCGCAGCCCGGAGGGATTGTGCACCGCCTTCTCCACGATCGTCTCGGAGGGAAAGTCGATCTGTCCGCCCAGGTTCTCGGCATTTCTGCCGAATACTACCGTGACGAGGCGGGAGGGCAGGATATGGTGCATCGTCGCCGCGTAGGAGATGCCGGCGTCGTTATGGGCAAAGACCACGCAGAGATCGTAGCGCTGCTTCTTCTCGACGATACCCTCGATGCAGCGGTCGAGATCGATCAGTCTCCTGACGTAGTGCTTCTGCGGATCCGATACGCGGAGCAGATTGAGTACGGATGGGTTCCCTGCCACGCTGACATTCCAACCCTCTCTGTTCAGCAGATGGGCGAGGTAGAGGGCAATACCCATCTGCACCGGTACTTCGGGGCAACCCATCAGCAGGAGAGCGGTGCCCTTCTCTTCATCATAATTCTCTTGATCTGTCATAGTAGCCTCCTCGGTAACTATCACACAAAACGACTCACTCGGGAGGTGCCGCAGCCCCTTCTCCCCTCCTTGCCTGCACCACATCCCCGGAACGGAGGGGGTTATAGCAGTACGGACAGAGAAAGTCGCATTCCCGCCCCTCGTACGGGCAGAGGGTCATCGAGAGATCGGCAAGGGGATGCCCTTTGTTCTTCAGCTCGTACTCCTTGTACCAGCCAAAAGGCGCTCTCTGCACCTCGAGCCCTTCGCTGCGGAGTCCCTGCAGGAGACCGTCGAGGATGAGCAGGGCGACCTCCGGCGACCCCAGGGTGCTCGTGAGGTGGGCGTAGGGAAAGAGCATCACACGGGATACTTTCAGTCTCCCGAGCCGCTCGAGGATGTTCTCCTTTGCACTCTCGATCACGTGGCCCGGGTTCATCTCGTCGAGCTTCTCGATGCAGCAGAAGAGGACGGCGCAGTCGTGCATCTCGCCCTCCCGCTCTCCCAGCTCCTCCGCGATGCGGGTCCGACGGGTCGCCCTGTACCAGATCCGATCGGCGTGATGCAGAAGTATCCTCATGTGCACCGCCCCACCAGGCTGCTGATGCCGTCGCTGGAGATGATCCCGATCACCCTCTGGTCCGCATCGACGACCGGCAGAGCAGAGATGTTGAATTTCCCCATCCTTTTTACCGCTGCCTCGATCGTCTCGTCGGCGGTGGACGTGATGACGGTCCGGGTCATGATCTCTTCCAGACACCGGTGGCGCCCGGCGACCGCTTTCGCGATATCCCAGGATGTGACAATCCCCGCCAGGCGGCCGTCCGCGGAGAGCACCGGCAGGTGGTTCACCTCTCGTTCGATGATCTGCCTCGCGGCATCATCGATGGAGGCGCTCTCGGCAATCACCGGCACATCCTGGACCATGACATCCCGAACCACGGTATGGTTGAGGAAGCGGGAGATCAGGTAGTTCAGCTGACCGGCTTCCAGGAGGAAGGCATCGTGCCCGTAGTTGGAGCGGATCTCGCAGTACTGGACGTCCGCCTCGTTAGCAGAGAGCGCCGAGACGATCTCCTGCGACTGGTACGGGGGATAGAGCCAGTCCGAGGTGATGGAGATGATCAGGAACTTCGATCGGACGCCGGAAAATCCGCTGATGAGCGACCCGTCCTTTGTCAGGTCGAAGTAGTCGATCGCCTTGGTGATGTAGAGGTAGGAGTTGGCATCGAACCGCCGGGTGAACGCGTCTCCCTGGTGCTGCAGGTAGCTCTCCACCTGGAACTCGGCGGAGAAGTCGTAGCCGTACTTCTCGCGAGCCTGCAGGTTCCGCCCGAACTTCGCGTGCATCGACTCGTCCGAGAGGTAGGTGATATGCCCGACCATGCGGGCGAGAGCAAGACCCCGGGAGGGAATAGCCCTGCCATAGTAATCCCCCTGCGCCCAGAATGGGTCCGATGTGATTGCCCGCCTCCCCACTTCGTTGAAGGCGATCTGCTGCGGGGTCGAGTAGGCCGTCGTCCCGATGGCGATCGCCTTTCGCACCCTCTCCGGGTACGAGACGCACCACTGGAGCACCTGCATCCCCCCCATGGATCCTCCGGCCACCGCGTAGAGCTGGCGGATGCCGAGGTGGTCGATGAGCCTCTTCTGGGCTTCCACCATGTCGCGGATCGTGACCACCGGGAACGAGAGGGCGTAGGGTTTGCCGGTCTCCGGGTTGGTGGATGCCGGACCGGTGGACCCCTTGCACCCCCCGAGCACGTTCGAGCAGACGACGAAGTAACGTTCGGTGTCGAAGCCCTTGCCGGGCCCGATGACGATGTCCCACCAGCCCTTCCTGCCATCCTCGGCATGGATCCCGGCGGCATGGGCATCGCCGGAGAGGGCGTGGCAGATAAGGATGGCGTTGCTCTTCTCCCGGTTCAATCGGCCGTAGGTCTCGTAGGCCAGGGTGACATCCCGCAGGACCGCGCCGCTCTCCAGCTCCAGGGGTTCCTCCAGCGCATAGAGGGAGGTCGTTACCGTGCCGACAGAGCCCTTCTTCATGGTCACACGTTCAGGAGCGCCCGATCCAGCTCGTAGATCAGGTCTTCAGGATCTTCAAGCCCGATGGAGAGGCGGATATAGTCATCCGTCACTCCGGTCTGCAGCCGCTCTTCCAGGGTTAGCTGCTGGTGGGTGGTCGTGGCGGGATGGATCACGAGGCTCTTGGTATCCCCGATGTTGGCGAGGTGCGAGAAGAGCTGCACGCTCTCGATGAACCGCACTGCCGCCTGTCTGCCCCCCTTGATCCCGAAGCCGATCAGCGCTCCATACCCTCCGTTGAGGTATCGGGAGGCAAGCGCGTGGTTGGGGTTCTCTGCAAGCCCGGGGTAGTTTACCCAGGCGACCTTCGGGTGATCGGAGAGGTGCTCTGCCACCGCCAGCGCATTCTCCGAGTGCCGCCGCACGCGGAGGGGAAGCGTCTCCAGGCCCTGCAGGAAGAGCCAGGCGTTGAACGGCGAGAGTGCAGCGCCGATGTCCCGCAGGAGCTGCACCCGCACCTTGAAGATGAAGGCGACGTTGCCGAGCCCCGGGACGTTCCCGAAGGCGTCCCAGTACCGGAGCCCGTGGTAACTGGGATCCGGTTCCGTAAACTCGGGGAACTTCCCGTTGTTCCACGCGAACCGTCCCGAATCGACGATCACGCCCCCGATGGACGTCCCATGCCCGCCGATGAACTTCGTGGCGGAGTGGACGACGATATCCGCCCCGTGGTCGATCGGGTGGGCAAGCACGATCCCGACCGTGTTGTCGACGACAAGGGGTATGCCGGCTGCATGCGCGATAGCGGCAATCGCCTCGAAGTCCGGTACGTCCAGCTTGGGATTCCCGATCGTCTCGGCAAAGACGGCGCGGGTTCTGCCGGTGATTGCAGCCCGGAACTCTTCGGGTCTCGAGGAGTCAACGAATTTTATCGTTCTTCCGAGCTTTGGGAATGTGTAGTTGAAGAGCTCGTATGTCCCGCCGTAGAGGTTGTTCGCGGCGACGATCTCGTCCCCCGGGCGGGTGACGGCGAGCAGGGCGAGCGTCACGGCGGACAGACCGGATGCGACCGCAAGAGCCCCCGTCCCTCCTTCGATTGCAGCCATCCTCTTCTCGAAGACGTCCGTCGTCGGGTTCATGATCCGTGTATAGATGTTCCCCGGTTCCTTGAGGGCAAACAGGTTGGCCGCATGATCGCAGTTTTTAAAGACATACGACGTGGTCTGGTAGAGCGGAACGGCCCGGGATCCCGTCGTAGGGTCGGGGGCCTGCCCGGCGTGGACGGCCAGGGTATCCAGTTTGTAGTGTCTCTCTCTCATGATCTCACAAAACCGTACTTTTCTCCAATCTCCACGAACGAATCGGCGAGGTAGCGTATCTGGTCCCAGGTGAGCCCGTAGGTGTTCAGTTTCCAGGTCCGGGTCGCCCCGGCGAACTCGCCGACGATCCCGCGGGACGAGAGCTCGTCGGAGAAGAAGAACCCCCGGCGCTTGTGCGTGCGTGCCACGGTGTCGAAACTGCCCGTGGTATCGACTTTCGTGAGGGTGTTCTTCCGCGGATACTCCGAGAGCACCCTGCTTCCCTCCACGCGGAGGAACCGGTCCAGGAAGTAGTTCGTCTTTCTCAGTTCCTCGTCCCAGTGCTTCGTCCGCTCCACGACGGCGGGGAACGAGGCCATCATCGAGATGAGGGTCGCGCCCATCAGCGTGCAGCCCATCATCTCCACCTCCTTCACCCCGAACTTCCGTCCTGTCACATCCCCGGTCATCCCGGTTGTGCGGAAGACGATGGGGGCCCATTCGTCGGTCGTGGCAAGGATCCCCGAGGGTGCGACGGATGCCATGCTCTTATGCCCGGATCCCACGACGAAATCGGCGCCGATCTCCTTCCCGTCGATCGGCATCAGCCCGACGGAATAGGCGCCGTTGTAGAGGAAGGGGATCCCATACTGCTCTGCCACTCTCGCGATCCCGCGAACGTCGTGCTCGTTGGCGAACTGGTAGTCGAAGTGGTCGATCAGGATCAGCTTCGGCAGCGATCCGCTCTCCCGCAGGACATCCTCGATCTTATCGGCCGTGGCGTCGGCAGTCACCAGGTTCCGTTCATCGAGCGGCACTTCCCTGACGACGGCGCCCGCCTGCTCGATCGCCAGGAACTCCGTGTAGTGAGCCAGGGCCGAGACGATCACCGTATCCCCTCTACCGGCCAGCGCGGAGACCACCGCCTGGAACCCTCGCCGCGCACCCGGTACAACCCGTGCCTGTTCCATGCCGACGAACCGCGCCAGATCCGCGTGGAAGCCAGCGATGTCGGGGCGGGTGATCCTGTCCAGGCGGAAGGGTTTCCGGCAGAAGTCACAGGTGGAGTAGCCATCCCCGTACGCGATCACCGCCTTCCGTGCCGCCGCCGTGAGGCGTCCTCCCCGCTGGATCGGGTGGATGTTGATGGACCCCTCCTCGCGTGTGCGGATGTCGATGCCGTCTGCAATTTTCGGGGGTTTCGGCTTCCCCTGCCCGCTCTCCAGATCTGCGACGGCTCCTTTGAGATCGGCCAAAAGACGGGAGAACTCGCACTCCTGATCCGGTGTAAGCCCGTCGGGCGTGGACTGGCGGAAGATCTCGCGGATATCCTCGAGGATAAACTCCGCCTCGAACAGTTTCTGGACGCGCGTATTCATGCAGGGCCTCGAGAGCCAGGGGTGAGAGTTGAACTCACGGGGATCTGATCTGCAGTCAGACGCATCAGCCGCTCTGCCACCCCGGCAGTTCACAATCGAGATTCACAATTGTGATTTATACGTTGCAGATGAACCTATATAAAGGTATTCCTGATCCCCGAGCCTGGCCGTATCTGCGGTTCGAACAACCTGTGGTTTCGCCCGGGATGGTTCTTTGTAAAAGTGCTACGGGGCTGTCGACGGGAACGATTCGACACCCTTAGTAGCCGTATGCAGGCTGTGGCGATGGTTTTACAGAATTTTACCGGACGAGCAGCGGAACCTGCGGAGAGGATCTGATTCATAGATCATGGTATTCATCCTGGTGATCATGCCGGTGGATCCTCCATGTCAACCCTGACTTATTGTCGTTTCGTCACACCAAAGTGCGTGCCCTCGATCGAGCCTTCTTCTTTGAGGAACTTCTCTGGATCCCTCTGCCAGCATCCGGACGTCTGAAAGGAGTACTCCCTAGCTGCTCTCTGCGATGGATACCCCCTCTTTTATCGCTCTCAAGCATATCGGACATAATTCTTACTATCGGGTGCATCCTTCGAGCCACGACGTCCCTAGTGCAGGGCTACCGATGCAGCAGCCTTGCGTTGATCGCCACGAGAACAGTGCTCGCGCTCATCAGGATCGCCCCGACCGCCGGCGTGAGGACGATCCCGTATCCGCTCGCCACCCCGGCCGCGAGCGGGATGGCGATGGTATTGTATCCCGTCGCCCAGAAGAGGTTCTGCGCCATCTTGGCATAGGTCCGCTTCGAGAGATCGATGATCGCCACGGCGTCGCGGGGGTCGTTTCGCACCAGCACGATATCCGCGCTCTCGACAGCGACATCGGTGCCGGCCCCGATCGCGATCCCCACGTCCGCCTGGACGAGCGCCGGGGCGTCGTTGATACCGTCGCCGACCATCGCCACCACGTGGTCCTCCTGCACCTCGCGGATCTTCTCCGCCTTCTCGTGCGGCAGCACCTCGGCGAAGAACAGGTCCAGCCCCAGCTCGCCGGCCACCCATTCCGCAACGTGGCGGTTATCGCCGGTCAGCATCATGCACTGGATCCCCATCTCTTTCAGCCTCGCGATCGCCTCCCGGGACTCACGGCGGATGATGTCGGCGAGTGCGAGAGCCCCGAGCAGGCTGCCATCCCCGAGCAGGAAGACGACCGTCTTGCCCTGCCGCTGCAGCCGCTCCACCCGCTCGTCCGTGACCGCGATCTTCTCCTCTTCAAGGTAGCCCGGGCTCACGACCCTCAGATGCCGCCCGGCAGCGTATGCCTCGACCCCTTTACCGGGGATCGCCCGGAACCCCTCCGGAACTGCCAGCTCCAGCCCTCTCTCGACGGAGGCCCGCAGGATGCCCTGCGCGATCGGGTGCCCGGACCGCGCCTCGAGGGATGCTGCCAGCCGCAGCACCTCGTTCCCGTCCAGGTCGCCGAACGCCAGGATATCCGTCACCCCGAACCGACCCTCGGTCAGGGTGCCGGTCTTGTCGAAGAGGACGGCCGTGATCTCCCGGGCCCGCTCGAACGCCTGCCGCTCGCGGATCAGGAACCCTGCCTGCGCAGCGAGGGCGGTCGAGACCGCGACCACCAGGGGGACGGCGAGGCCGAGCGCATGGGGGCAGGCGATCACCATCACCGTCGCCGCCCGTTCGACGGCATATCCAGGATCCCGGAGAAGGAACATCCAGGCGATAAACGTCAGTGCGCCGACGGACAGAGCGATCACCACGAGGTAGAAGGCCGCCCGGTTCGCGAGGTCCTGCGTGCGGGACTTGCTCTCCTGGGCCCGGCGCACCAGCTCGATCACCTGGTTCAGGTAGGTATCCGCGCCCACCTTTCGCACCTCCACGACGAGCGAGCCCTCCCCGTTGATCGAGCCCCCGATCACCGCCGCTCCCGCCCGTTTGGCGACCGGTCGCGACTCCCCGGTCAGCATCGCCTCGTTCACGCTGGACTCGCCGTCGATCACCACGCCGTCGACGGGGATCTTCTCGCCGGGCTTCACCAGCACGCGGTCGTGGACGGCCAGCACCTCGATCCGCACATCCTCGGTCGCGCCATCCGTGAGACGGTGCGCCTCCTGCGGCAGGATCCGCACCAGCTCCTCCAGGGCCCGGGACGCCCCGAGCACCGACCGCATCTCGATCCAGTGCCCGAGCAGCATGATGTCGATCAGGGTCGCGAGCTCCCAGAAGAACCCCTCGCCCGGTACACCGAAGACCACTGCGGCGCTGTAGACGTAGGCAACGGTGATCGCGACCGCAATCAGGGTCATCATGCCCGGCAATCGCGCCTTCAGCTCATCGACGATTCCCCGCAGGAACGGGTAGCCGCCGTAAGTATAGACGACGGAGGCGAGGGCGAGTACGATGTAGTCTGCATAGGGAACATCGGCCTTGAACCCGAACAGCATCTGGATGGTCGGGGAGAGGACGAGAATGGGGATCGTGAGGACGAGCGAGACGACGAACCGGCGCTTATAGTCCGCGAGCGCGTGCCGGTGCCCGCCGTCCGCCCCGTGCGTCTTCGGGGGCTCCTGCCGGACGCCCTCTATCGGTTGCGTCCTGAACTGCTGCCCCGCACCTTCAGTGGGGGCATGGGGACCGTGTGCATGGCGGCGGGCGGGATCGCGCTCCATCGCTCCTACCTGTGATTGGGCAACGATGTATAGGTATCGGATACGGGGCGCCCGCCCTCACCTGGTAGGGACGACCTCCGCTGCAGAGAACCATCGGCTGCCGCGGGTGCGAGCAGGGGGGGAGGCGGAGCGGGCCGATGCCGCAGAAACGGGAGGATCACCGCATGCAGCCGCGCCGGCGCCGCGCCTTGGTCGAGGCGATCAGCGCTTTCAGGTCCCGTGCAGCCCTTTCCACGTCGTCCTGCCCGACGACCGCCGAGATGACCGCGATGCCGTCCGCTCCGGCGTCGATCACGTCCTCCGCGTTGCGGGGCCCGATGCCCCCGATCGCGATCAGGGGCAGGGAGACGGCGGACCGTATCGCCCGCAGCGTCGACAGCCCCCGTCCGGGACCGGCGTCCGCCTTGGAGCCGGTGGGAAACGTGGGGCTGAGCGCCACGTAATCGGCGCCCTCCTCCTCGGCGCGGATCGCCTCGTCCACGCTGCCTACCGAGACCCCGACGATGAAATGCGGGGGCGCGATCGCCCGGGCGCAGCGGAGCGGAAGATCGTCCTGCCCCAGGTGGACGCCGTCGGCAGCGGCGGCGAGGGCCACGTCCAGGCGGTCGTTGACGATGAAGAGCGCTCCCGCCGCCCGCGTGATCGAGCGGATCTCGCACGCGGCCTCGAACAGGGCCCGCCCCGACATCCGCTTGTCGCGGAGCTGGATCGCGTCCGCACCCCCGTCCACCGCGCGGCGGGCGATCTCCGCATGCGAGAGCCCGCGCGAGATCTCCTCGTCGGTGACCACGTAGAGGTCAAAGTTCATCGGCACCCCTCACCCTCGCGTGCTCTGCCAGGTCGGAGGGCGCAAGACGGTAGATCTCGTCGAAGAGCGCCGTGCGGAACGAGTAGGGTCCGTTCGACATGGGGGCCGCCCGCTCCGCCGCCCGGCCGAAGGCCGCGAGCGCCGCCGCCGACGAGAGGACGCGGTCGTCCGCGACCGTGGCGAACGCCCCGACGATCGAGGAGGCCATGCACCCGGTGCCGGAGAGCCTTCCCAGCATCGGATCGCCATTCTCGACCAGGAGGACGCGCCGCCCGTCGGTGACGACATCGGTCTCCCCCGTCATCGCCACGACGATGCCGCTCTCCCGCGCATAATCCCGCGCAACCGCCACGGGGTCGCCCGTCACCCCCCCGGAGTCGACCCCGCGGACACACCCGCCGCTGCCGGCGACGACCCCGATCTCCCCGGCGTTGCCCTTCAGGATCGCGATCTCCAGCCGCTCCAGGAGGAGCTGGACGGACTGCGTCCGCAGGCGGGTCGCTCCGGCACCGACGGGATCCAGCACGACCGGGATCCCCCGGTCGTTCGCCCGTGCCCCCGCGAGGAGCATGGACTCGATCTGGACAGCGTCCAGCGTTCCGATATTCAGTACGAGGGCATCGGCTGCCGCCGCCATCTCGGCCGCCTCTTCGGGCGCGACGGTCATCACCGGCGCTGCCCCGATGCAGAGCGTGACGTTGGCGCAGTCGTTGATCGTGACGCAGTTCGTGATGTGGTGCAGAAGCGGCCTCTTCGCCCGCACGGCGGCGAGGAGGTCAGCAATTGCCATTCTATCCATACTATCCCCTCTCACACAGCGGTTCTGTCTAGGATCTCCTCTCTCTCCCCTTCTTCCGCACCCTCGCGATCTCCTCCGGGGAGCGGATGCGGAGCAGGTAGGTCCCGTAGCAGGGTTTCGTGAACGGGAAGACGATCGCCTCCCCCTCGATCCCGATGGCGATCGGCGGCACGCCGATGATGTATTTGTCGAAGATCTTGTAGCCGGGGTCCACGTAGTAGACCTCGGCGTAGTGCCCCTCGACGTACTTCCGGCACTCCTGGAAGGTGGCGCCGGAGAGGATGACCTCCTTGTTCAGCTCCTCGATGCACGCCATCCGAACGCCTCGTCGACCTTCTTCTTGAGCTCCATCGGGTTATGGACCGCCACCGCCACGATCGTCTCGCAGGGGAAGTCGACCTGCCCGGCGAGCGTTTCCGCGTTCCTCCCGAAGATCAGCACGATGATCCGTCCGTTCGAGATGTGGCGCATCGTCGCCGCGTACGAGATGCCGGCATCGTTGTGGGCGAAGACGATGACGAGGTCGTAGTCCCGCCGCTTCTCCACGATCTCCTCGATGCAGCGGTCGAGGTCGATCATGCGGGTCACGTAGCACCGGCCCGGATCCGACGTCCGCAGCAGCTGGAGGACGGAGGGGTTGCCGGCCACCGTCACGTCCCGGTCGTGCGTGCGGAGCATGTGCGCGAGGTAGAGCCCGATACCCATCTGGACCGGGACCTCCGGACAGCCCATGAGGAGCAGCGCCTGCTCGTGTGCGGTGTCTGTCATGCAAGTTCCGGAGTGATCTTGGCGCGGAAGGCTATTAGTTGCACGGTCTTACGGGCGGTCAAGGGAGGGCGTCATCAGGGCCTGACAGGGGGGATCGGCGCTGCATTCGTGTCGGGCGTCCCGTTCAGAATACGGCAAGATAACAGGATGGTTTTCCTCTCGTCTCCCGGTGCGGGGCGGCGCAGGATCGGCAGAGCATGGGGAGGGATTCCTCCTCACGCGATGCCACTCTGGGATAGACACGTCTATCGCATTAAGGTGGGAGGCGGATCCAGCGGGGAGGGGGGTCGCGCAACCTCCTCCCCCCTGTGCCCCACCCCCCTGCTGGTACGATAACCCACTCCCGGACCCGGACAGCCCTGACTCCGCGGGTATATCAAAAGAATCCCTGCAACGGTCAACTACCCCCGACTGAAGTCGGGGCATGCTACCGTGCGTGGTGCCATGCTCTTTCTGGGCTTGCGATTCAACCTCTCCCCGGTGTCGGGGGAGCAGACCGCAAAAGACCGGTTGACGGCGGCCCGGGCAGCGATGTTCCTGGCTGCGTTGATGTCGGCGTTCTCGGTATGCCCGCACGCGAGGCATCGGAACGCTGCCTGGTCCGGGCGGTTGTCGGAGTGGGTGAACCCGCAGACACTGCACTGCTGGCTCGTATACGCTCCGTCGATCACCCGGACTCCAACCCGGCGGGTCTTGTACTCGATGAAGGATCGGAGCTGGTGAAACGCCCCCTTGTGGTATCGCTCGCCCCGGCCCTTCGTAACCGTGGTCCGCAGGAGGATGCCCTTCACGTCTTCAAGAGCAATCCCCCGCTTCGTGCCTTCTGCCGATGACGTGGTTGGTGTCGGTCTTAAACCGGTGCTCTCTGCCGGAGATCCGCCGCAGTCTCCTCCTGGCCGACCTGGTCCCGGTCTTCTGGAGGATCCCGCGGAGTCGGCCGTACCGCCGCACCCTCTCGGGGGTCTCGCTGGAGAAGGTTGCCCCGTCGCTCGTGGTGGCGATCGTCACCACGCCGAGATCGATCCCCAGAGACTCGGTGGCTTCCGCGGGTTCAACATCCGGGGTCTCAACAGCCGCGTAGAGCCAGAACGCACCGTCCCGGTAGACGAGACCGGTCGGCTTGACGGTCGCGACCGCCGGGAAGTGCTTGGGCTTGCTGTACCGGAGTCTGATCCGACCATCCAGCGTCCGGATGCTCACCCGGTTCTGCCCAATAGAGAGCACCCGGGCACCGTGGCAGATAGCCCCGTGCTCCCGGACCGAGAGCTCGGCGAGGGACTATTTGGGTTTGCCGAGAACGGCGAGCACCTTGTTCTGCTCCCTGATCGCCTCTTTGGTGCTCCGGTAACTCCCGGCAACCTTGCGTTCAGCAGGCTGGGCCATCTGCGCCGAGAGCCCGAAGGTCTCCCGGACGTGGCGATACAGCCGCTTCTGCAGGCCGATGTGAGAAAACTGGCGTTCGGAAAAGGCAACCCATGAGGCGGCGTTGCAGGCTGCATTGTACCGCTCCACCGTGGCGAACAGCATCCGCCGCTCGTCGGGAGACACAAACAACCGCAACTTCGTCACCGATTGCATGCACCGTCGCGGTTGCCCCTCGCCCGGCGTAAAGAATGCCTCTGCGGGGTGAAATTGGATTGGGTCATACAGAGGGCCGATTCCTCTCCCGACGCAAGGCGGGGGCTCCTCGGCCCGCGATCCTGAAGCGGGATCGCAGCCCGCCCGTCACTCCTTCTCGACCCGGTACTCCACGCCCGCGGGCGGTTCGTACGTGTCCCGGATCACGATCGTGTTCGAGAGGCGGTTGAAGAGGCGCTGCTTGGAGCCCGGCATCGCCAGCCAGCCGATCAGGCAGTCGATCGGGAGCAGAAACGCCTTCCCGAAGCTCTCGATCGCGGCGGCGCCGTAGCTGATCGCCTCCCCGCTCCGCCCGGCCATGCGGATGCTGAGCGCCATCTTGCCCACGGACTTCCCGTGGTAGCCTTCCAGGATCGTCCAGTAGAGGAAGAGGACGATGCTCTGAAGCCCGATATCCGCCGTCGGGAACCCGCCGATCCGGAAGTCCCATATACCGCTCCCCGGGGCAAGGGGGCGGAGCGCCCCGGCCGCGATGCTGTAGACGATCGTGACGATGATGATATCGATCAGCCAGGCCCAGAACCGCGTCTCCCAGCGCGCAAGGGGGATAGTCACCATGTGGCCAGTCTCTCCAGCTCCATCTATCCTCATCCATCCAGATTAAGCCATTGCATCCGCGCACCGGGATGCGGGCCGCCGTCCCCCGAACGGGAGGATCAGTATTATGTAGTGAGGGGGCGATCTTCTCTCCACGTTTTTCATCACGTCCCTCGGTGCTGCGTGTGACGGAGAATCCATCGATACGGAAAACGGCCAGCCGCCCGGACGCAGAGGTGCGGGGAGAGCATATCGCCGATCGCATCGCGGAGCTGGAGGGTGAGATTGCCGCTCTCCGCCGGGAGAACGCCGAGTTGAGAAGGGTGGAGCGGGGGCGCCGCCAGGTCGAAGAGGCGCTGCGGGAGAGCGAGGAGAAATACCGCATGCTCGTGGAGCTCTCCCCCGATGTGATCCTGATCCATATGCAGGGAAAGATCCTGTATGTGAACTCGCCCGGGCTGGAGTACCTGGGAGCCGCCGATCCGGGGGATATCATCGGGAAGGATATCCTGGACATCGTCGATCCCGCCTATCGGGACGTCGTGCGGGAGACGATCGCGCGGGATCTCGAAGGGGTGCTGACGCCCCCCATGGAGGTGAAGATCCGCCGGCTCGACGGCTCCACGGCGATGGTGGACGGGCGGGGGACCCGCACCTGGATCGGCGGAAGGGCGGCAGTCCAGGTATTCCTGCGGGACATCACGAGGCGCAAGCAGATGGAGGAGGCGCTGCGGGAGAGCGAGGAGCTGTTCCGGCGGATGTTCGACCAGTCCCCGCTGGGTGCTGCCATCGTTGCGCCGGACTTCCGCTTCATCCGCGCGAACGCGGCGTTCACCGCGATCACGGGCTACCCGGAGGCCGAACTGCGGGCGATGACATTCGCCGACTTCTCGCACCCGGGAGAGATTCAGGAGGATCGGGAGCAGCTGCAGCGCCTGGAACGGGGGGAGATCGAGGAGTACACCCGGGACAAGCAGTACGTGCGGAAGGACGGGCGGATCGTCTGGGGCCGCGTCTGGATTCGGGTGCTGCGGGACCGGGAAGGGCGGCTGCTCTACTACCTGCCGCTCCTCGAGGATGTCACCGGGCAGAAGAAAGTGGAGCAGGCCCTGAAGCGCTACGCTGCCGAGCTGCGGGAGTATGCCAGGAACCTGAAGCGGTCCAACGAGGACCTGGAGCGGTTTGCGTACGTCTCCAGCCACGACCTGCAGGAGCCCCTGCGGGCGATCGTCAGCTACGCGCAGCTGCTGGAGCGTCGGTACAAGGGGCAGATGGGCCCGGAGGCCGACGAGTTCATCCGCTACATCGTGGACGGCGGGCGACGGATGCAGGCGCTGATCAACGATCTGCTGGAGTACTCCCGCGTCACATCGCGGGGCAGACCGTTCGAGGTCGCCGTCGCGGATGCCGTGCTGGCGGCAGCTCTCCAGAACCTCCGTTCCGGCATCGAGAGGAGCGGCGCCGTCGTCACGCACGATCCGCTCCCGGCGGTGCTGGCGGACCCGACGCAGCTCCAGCAGGTCTTCCAGAACCTGATCGCGAACGCGATCAAGTTCCGGCGGGAGGACGAACCCCCGCGGATCCACATCGCGGCGGAGAGGGACGGCAGCATGGTGCGGTTCAGCGTGCGGGACAACGGGATCGGGATCGAGCCGCAGTACTTCGACCGCATCTTCGTCATCTTCCAGCGGCTCCACGGGCGGGAGAAGTACTCGGGGACGGGGATCGGGCTCGCCATCTGCAAGCGGATCGTGGAGCGGCACGGGGGTGCCATCGGCGTCGAGTCCGAACCGGGGAAGGGCTCCACCTTCCACTTCACCCTGCCGGCGGCAGACCACGGAGAATGATATGGAGCGAAAAGAGATCCTGCTCATCGAGGACGACACGGCGTCTGCCCGCCTCACCGGCGAGGCGCTCCGCGAGTCGGCGGTGCCGTGCACCCTCACGGTCGTCCGGGACGGCATGGAGGCGATGGCGTACCTGAAGAAGGAGGGCGATTTTTCCGGAACTCCCCTGCCCGATCTCATCCTGATGGACATCAACCTCCCTCGGAAGAGCGGCTGGGAGGTGCTCCGGGAGATCCGAGCAGACGCCCGCCTGCAGCATATCCCTGTCGTGGTGATGACGGGAATGGATCCGGGGGACCGCACTCCCCTGGAGGAGCTCGGAATCAGCCGCTTCATCGTCAAGCCCGGCGATCTCGACGGATACTTCCGCTGCATCCAGTCCATCCTGGACGTCATCTGAACACACGTTTCCACCGGGTCTGGTGCCGGGGGATCTGCGGCGGGTGCCGGCAGCCGCTGTTCTCCAGAGGAAATGGTTGCCGGGCCCGAGAAGAATCCGATCCGGAATCTCTTTTGCCCGGGCTTTTATGGGACTGCCGGGCAGGGGATCGCCGGGCTGCGCTCCGGCGACGCATGGATTCTTATAGCTTGAGAGGGGGATAGTAAACCAGGATACTATGAGACAGACCAAGGGTGGTAAGACAGGTCGTGCCGTCTCAGCGCTCTTCGAGGAGATGAGGTTGCACCTCCGGGAACTGTCCGAACTGGCGGGAACGCCATCCCCCGGTTCGGATGCGCGGATTCTGGAGTTGCTCGGCAGGTTCTCGCGGGCGCTCGAAGAGGTGCGTTCGATCTCCCGATCCAGATCTTCGGATCCCGTGGAAGACTGCATATCTCTGCTGAATGCCGCTTTCGAGAACGTGCCAGAAGGCATTATTGTGACCGACAGCAATCCCTGCATCCTGGTGGCGAACGCGGCCGCCGAACGGATCCTGGGAAGGCCGCTGAACCGCGGCATGGACCTCCAGAGCCGGATCGAGCTTCCGTTCACCTACGGCAAGAAGATACCCTACACGCTCAGCGATCTCCCGACCATCTGGTCCGTCTACCACGGGGAGCCGGTCTGCAACGTGGAGATGGTGCTGTCGCGCACGGGAGGGGACCCGCTCCGGATCGTGGCGCACTGCATCCCGATCCTGAACGAGGAGAAGGAGGTGACGGGAGCGGCCACGATCGTCCAGGACGTCACCCGCCGCGCCCCCGCCGGCGGGCAGATCGCGCCGCCGTCTCCGGCGCAGGTATGAATATTTCTGGGCCCTGCAGGAGAGGGTTCACCCTCCCGCCTCTTCGGTAACCGGCACCCCCCCCCATGCCGCTGCGTATCTGACCCATGGCGCCAGCGTGGGAGCGACAGTGCTACGGGCATCCGGCAGACGGTTTCCGGTACTCCGCCGAAGCCGTCTGCTTCAATATCCGGCTGTCCCGTCCACGGATCGATCTGTTTTGTACGAGGATGCTGCCGGGATATGCGGGGGCGGAACGAAGCGTCCCGATAGGTAAAAAGAAAGGTCTCTCGTTGTCACTGCGGACAGGCAGCTCCGCTGCCCGACCCCTATCCCCGGGGTGGGGGCCGCCCGTGCTCGAGAGGGATCTCTCCGCGCATGTCCATGGACTTCTTCAGGCGCACCTCGAGCAGACCCCCGTCGAAGCGGGCGCGGGCACCCTCCGCCGTCACCTCTGCCGGCAGGAATACGGTCCGGATCGGCTGGCGGAGATCGCCCTTCGTCCCGGATCCGCTTCCGCCCTCGATACGCAGCGTCCTGCGGTCGAGGAGACGGATGGCGAGCCCCAGCTCCTGCGACGGAGGAATGCTCACGGCAACCGCCATCTCATCCGGGGACTCCCGGATATCCACGTGCACGTCCCCGCCACCCTCCGCCGAAGACCCGCGTTCTTTGCCTGTCTCCACCGGCTTCCGCGGGATACCGAACGCCTCTTTCTGCTCCCGGAGCCGCCGCTGCACCTCGGGAGCCCGATCGTCGAATTCGCCCCAGATTCCAAAGGGGGTTCCTCTCCACGTCATCACTGTCACACCTTCAGGTAATCACCGAAGATCGATCCACCATACTTCCCGCATCGGTGATAAACCCGCTCTCGTCAACATCCCCCATGCAGTTTCGGGTCCCCCTGCATAGGCAGGAATGGCGGCAATGTCAGATATCGCCTGAAGCGGGACCGGTGCCAGGATCCGATACAGGTTTCTTTGGGCAGCTCCGGCAGCTTCATTCTGCCGCCCGTTGGGATACCCGGACCGTGGAGGGATTGCCTGGCAGACGGAACGGGCCGACCATGGTTACTCCGATGGCAAAAGTCACCCAAACGCTAAATAGATCCGGCCCGATTCTTTCCCGGCGGTTTTTGCTGGACCCTCAGCAACAGATCCGGCGGACTGCCCCAGCTATCGATGAGATAGGACAATCCTCCTTAACTTCTTTTTCTAAGGCCCGGATCTCTCCTTAAGACGTATAAGCACGATGGATTCATGCCCCGTCTCGGGAACGGGAGGCTGGACCGGACGGCGCCGGCAGGAGGGCGCGGCTGTATCCCCGATCATGGAGAAGGTCTTTGCTTCTTTAACAGACTATGCAGCACCATGCAGAATGCAGTTGCTCAACTTCCGATAGTAAGAGGCATAGAAAACGCTTGGGTATCCGGACATCTGGCATCTCGATGCACGGTACCCCGGACTACCGGCAACGCCCCATCCTGGAACGGCCGCTAAAGCACCGTGCCGGGATCATTGCGATGCACTGGGAGCATGCTTCTTCAACGGCAGATCCCCGGTAGTTTCCGGAGGTGAGGCTCTTCGCGGAGGATAGCACTTACCTTCAGGCGTCATTCGCGCACAGCGCTGTGCGCGAATGAGTGCTGCAGGAGACACGAAAACGTTATCCTGAAGATTGCAGTTAGACTCTTCAGAAGCTTCGAACGAAGGAATGCAGGCAGGGAATGAACATGGAAGTGACGATGGTCTCTATCGCCATGGTGGCGCTCCTGCTCCTGCTGCTCCTGGGCCATTTCGTGCGGAACAGGGTGGGCGTTCTGCGCTCTCTCTTTCTGCCGAGTTCGATCGTCGCCGGGCTCCTCGCCGTTCTCATCGGCCCCCAGGTTCTCGGCGCCATCATCACGCACTTCATGGGCCCGGCTGCGCCCCTCGGCGGCGGTCTCCTTCCAGGACAGGTTCTGGAGGTATGGTCAGAGATTCCTGTGCTCCTCATCAGCGTGGTGTTTGCAACCCTCTTTCTCGGGAAGACGATTCCCAACCTGCGGGAGATCCTGTCCATCGCCGGGCCCGTCGTGACCTACGGGCAGGTGGTTGCCTGGGGGCAGTATGTCTGTGGCATCCTCCTCTCTCTCCTGATCCTGACACCCATCTTCGGCCTTCCGCCGATGGCCGGAGCGCTCATCGAGATCAGTTTCGAGGGCGGGCACGGAACCGCGGCCGGCCTATCCCCCTCCTTCACGGCGCTGGGATTTGAGGAGGGTGTTGACCTTGCCCTCGGGCTGGCAACGGTCGGGGTGGTCATGGGAGTGGTCCTCGGGATCGTCCTGGTGAACTGGGCTGTCCGTTCGGGGATCGCAGGGGTCCCCCGGGCAGGGGGCTCTCCGGAGGAGGGAGAGATCTCGATCGAACTCAAACCTGTGAACCCATTTGAAGAGAAAGAGTACCCCGATATCGCCGTCGAGCCCCTGTCCATCCACCTGGGGATCGTTGCCCTGGCAATCGCCATCGGCTGGATCCTTCTCCAGCTCCTCATCTACGGGGAAGAGCTGTCGCGGAACCTGACGGGTTTTCCAGACTTCGAACTGATGCGGTACATCCCCCTCTTTCCCCTTGCCATGATCGGCGGTGTCGTCCTGCAGATTGCGCTCGGCCGCGTGGGGCTGAGAGACCGCGTGAACCGGGCCCTGGTGAACCAGATCTCCGGTACCGCCCTCGACATACTTATCCTCGCCGCCGTCGCCACGCTGTCGCTGGCGATCATCGAGAAGCACTTCATTCCGTTCCTCATCCTTGCCATTACAGGAATCGCCTGGAACACCCTTGCGTTCCTCTACCTTTCGCCCAGACTGATCCGCAGGTACTGGTTCGAGCGGGGCATTCCGAACTTCGGGCAGGGAATGGGTATGACCGCTACGGGCCTGCTCCTTGCACGGATGGCGGATCCGGACGACCGTACCCTGACGGTGGAGAGTTTCGGCTATAAGCAGCTCTTGTTCGAGCCGATCGTGGGGGGCGGGCTCTTCACAGCCGCCTCGCTGCCGCTGATCTTCCGGTTCGGGCCCGTGGCGATGCTGGGACTGACGGCGGCCCTGATGATCGCCTGGCTCCTTGTCGGATACTTCGCGTTCATCCGCGGGCGAGGGTGAAGACGGCCGGGGTGGGATAATATGCGGAAACCCCTTGTCGCCGATTCGACTGCCCTGAAGAAGACCACGCGGCATTTCGCGGCTCTCCAGACCGCTCCCGCTCTTCACCCGGGTGACCTGATAGGGATGCGGATAACGCCATTAAATAATCCGTGCGAGGATCAAGGCTGGTTTTTCCCGCCTATCGTCTGGTGGGAGAAGGCGTTGCAGTCCCTCTCCCCTGCAGTGCGATTCCCGCTCCGGCTGCGGCTGAAATCTTTCCCTCCCCCTCCCACGGAGCTCTGGTTCGGCCGCTGACCCTCCATTTGGAATCGATCTTGGAGATCCAGCGTCCTCCTGCCAAGTACGCCCGCCCTTGCAGCGGGATATACCCCAATGCTGAGGATATTCCTTGTGCTACTCAGGCTTGGAGAGAATTCCGGGCTGATTCTCCAGATGCCTTACACGCCCTATCGCAAGGGGTGAAAGCACCGCCCTGACCCTTCAGGAGAGATTGCCCCTCGAGAATCCTGACATCCAGAATGGGTCTCCTTGCGCCTTCTCGAATGACTCGACAGCGCCCATTCGAGTTATCGTTTTGCATAGCCTATCCTGATAACACGCATGTTTCTTGAGCGCATCCTCGTCTCGCCGGCGATTGCCATCGTTGCGGACATGGTCCCTCTGCATCTGGTCGGCCGCGATCATGCATGGATCATCGTCGCGAGTGCGCTTGCTCCTGACCTGGGGGCATCGGCAGACGTCGTCGATCTGGGAGTTCTCTGGCTTCGGGGGGGAGCTGTATCGCAGTTCTCCCCTCTCTTCCAGGGGCGTTGCATGATTGTGCGGCACTCATTGGATCTGGCATTCTCGCGATGTGCCCGCTCTCGCGGTTGGGGGTGCCCCGTGCAGAGGGTCCATCCTGCCGGCAATCGGGTTCGGTGCACACCTCTTTGAGGATACTCTTGTATACCCCCTGCCTATCGGCGCCTCAGGCCGGTAAGCGACTGCGGCTTCGACCCGCTGCCCGGTATACGGGATTTCTTTCATCCAGGAAATTCAGAGACATTCCCCCTCGGGTTGACGGCCGTCATAGAGGCTGGGACGCTTCGTCTTGCCAAGACAGAAACGCTGCGGATCCTCCCGGGTGGGGCGCAGGGGCCTGAAGCTGTAGGACGCCGATGCCGCCACCAGCCTGGTTTGTCGCGAAGCATCATGAAAACGGATCCCGAAATGCCTGCAGGAGAGCCATGGCAGATTCGGTCCGAGCCGGTGGGAGCGCCGCTCAGTACCGGGATCGGGAAGCTGAAGGCGGCGATCCGATCGATCAGCCGCTTCGCCATCTCCGTGGAAAGTTCGTCATCCCCGGTTGCACCGGCATCCGGGTAACAGTGGGCGCAAGGGAGGTTGCAGCGGTGCGTCAGGTTCCAGGAGATGAGCCGCGGCAAACATTGCTCGTTTTTACTATCCATCTGGTGCATGGGTTCCCCCTGCCTTTTCACTCGTCCTGGTGCATCTGTCGCTGGCACGGTGCCGGTGCAGGCGATCGGAACTGGCATATTGGGATATCGAGGGCCTCTGCCGTTCCCCACGCTCCCGCACACGATCGGATTCCCGCCCTCACCCCCCCCTCTGGTGCAGCCTTGTGTAAAGATGGGCTAACTGTACCGGCATTTCCCGCACGGGGTACGCATAAATAGGAGCACGGGTGTTTATTCTGTACGGCGATGGCTGAGCGAGAGATATACCATGCAATGGACACCGATGAGGTACTCAAACGGCTCGATACAACCCTTCAGGGGATTTCTGCAGAGGAAGCCCGTGCCAGGCTCGAGAGGTTCGGCCGAAATGTCCTCGAGGAAGAGGAGATCAACCGCTTCCGGATCTTTCTCCAGCAGTTCCGGAATTTTCTCGTCTACATTCTCATCGGTGCCGCCGCCATCTCCCTGTTCGCCGCGGATATCAAGGACTTCGGACTCATCGTCGCGATCATCCTGGTCAACGGATTCATTGGATACTGGCAGGAACTCCGTGCCGAGACATCCATCCGGGCCCTGAAGAAACTCACCGAGAGCAAAGTCACCGTCGTGCGGGATGGGCAACGTATCCAGGTGCCGTCCTCGGAGCTCGTCCCGGGGGATGTCATCCACCTCGCAGAAGGGGATCTCGTCACCGCGGACATCCGTCTCTTCGAGAGCGCCGGGCTGATGGTCGATGAGGCGACGCTCACCGGCGAGTCGATCCCGGTCACCAAGGACAGCCGCATCCTCCTGGGCCCCGAGGCGCAGCCGTACGAGATGGTCAACAGCGTGCTGGCAGGCACGACCGTCGTGCGGGGATCGGGAAGCGGATTTGTAGTCTTCACCGGTCACCGCACCTACCTTGCCACCATTGCGGAGAAGGCGCAGGAGTCGTCCCCGGATAGCCCCTTTACGCGGGCGATTCGTCACTTCTCCGTACGGTATGCCGTGCTCCTGATCATCCTTCTCGCCCTGGTCGGGACGATAGGGTTCCTGCAGGGAAGGGAGGCGATCGGCATCGCCTACCTCCTGGTCGCCCAGATGGTCTCCGCCGTGCCGGCGGGGCTGCCCCTCGTGGTCACCCTGGTGATGGTGATCGGGGCGGTCGCCCTCAGCCGCAAGCAGACCCTGACCCGGCATCTCCCGTCCGTGGAGACGCTCGGGAGCGCCACGGTGATCGCCTCCGACAAGACCGGCACGATCACCGAGGGGCGGCTGGCCGTGCAGGACGTTTATGCCCTCAATCCCGACGACCTCGTCCTGGCGGCGGCGCTCTGCAACGACGCCCGCGAGGGCATGGGCGACCCCATCGATGTCGCCCTCTCCCGCTGGGCCGCAGACTATGCTGCGCTGCGGAAGCGCTACCCCCGCACCTGGGTCTTCCCGTTCGATACGTCGATGAAGCTGATGGCAGCGGCAAACGATGTGGGCGGCACACGGCGGTTCTTCATCAAGGGGGCGTTCGAGGAGCTGGCAAAACGCGCGGAGAACCCTGAACGGCTTCCCGAACTGGAGGAGCGGCTCAGGGCGATGGCCGGGGCGGGACTGCGGGTGCTGGCCTTCGGTGCGGGGGACTGGCACGGCGAGGATCCCGATATGTGGCGCTACGATATCGTGGGCCTCGTCGGGTTCCTGGATCCCCCCAAGGAGGGGGTGCGCGAGGCGGTCCTCACCGCTCGAAAGGCGGGCATCCACGTGACGATGATCACCGGCGACTATCCGCTGACAGCCCGGGCGATCGCCGCCGCGGTCGGGATCTGGAAGGAGGGGGAGACAGTGCTGACCGGCAGAGAGATCGAGTCCCTGAGCGACGGCGAACTCTTCGCCGCTCTCAAGACATCAACGGTGCTTGCACGGGTGCTTCCCGAGCATAAGTACAGAGTGGTGCGGGTTCTCCAGGACCGGGGCGAGATCGTCGCGGTGAGCGGCGACGGGGTGAACGATGTCCCGGCGCTGAAGGCTGCCGACCTCGGGATCGCGATGGGCTCCGGGACCGAGGCGGCAAAAAGCGTCGCCAAGATGGTGATCGTGGACAACAACCTGCGGGTGATCGTCGATGCGATCCGGAACGGGCGGGTGATCGTCCATAACGTGCGGAAGGTGATCTACTATCTCCTCTCCACCTCGATCACCGAAGTGGCGCTCATCAGCACGACCATCTTTGCCGGGCTCCCGCTCCCCCTGTTCCCCATCCAGATCCTCTGGATCAATCTGGTGACGGACGGCGTCCAGGACAAGTTCTTCCCGTTCATAAAAGAGGAAGGGGACATGATGAACCGCCCCCCGACGCCTCCCCAGCGGCAGTTCTTCGATCGCCGCCAGATAACGAGGATCCTGCTCTTCGGGCTGGTGATGGGCATCGCCAGCTTCCTGCTCTTCGAACACCTGCTCCGGCAGTTTCCCTACGAGAACGCTGTCGCGATCCTCTTCACCGCATTCGTGGGATTCCAGTGGTTCAACGGCATCCAGGCGCAGAAGGAGCGCGAACCCTTCTTCATGAACGTGCGCCGCAGCCTGACGATCAACCCTCTCATCTTCCTCGGGGTGTTGATCGGGCTCGTCCTGCAGCTGATCGCCATCTACCTGGTTCCCGGCTGGTTCAACGCCGTGCCCCTGGCCCCGTCGCAGTGGGCGTATGTCGCCCTCCTCTCCGTCATCGCCTTTGCGCTCGTGGAGCTGATCAAGTGGGTGGAGTACTGTGTGGACAGGGATGCGAGAAGACCTGGCTGAAGAGGGCCGCCGGGCGATCCTGGCATCGGCTCTGGATGGCACGGGCTACATTGGTGGGGAGCCAGTTCGGCAGAAGGGCCGTCCGGCGTCTTCTCTCAAAGATGCCTCATATCGTGGGGTGACGGTTCGACTTCGCCTCTCGTCCCGCGCATCGCACCCTCTCCCCCGATGGGGTGCATGGCATACCATGGATAGAGCCTCTCCGGAAGGCTGGTCTGGCATACTACGCCACGATATGGCAGGCCCTCAAGACGCAGGCGAGTTCGTACGCCGCCCGTGGAACGGGGCCTGAGGCCCGCTCAACCCTCCTGGCACACTGAACCTGCGGCTCCATGCCATCAAGGCCATCGCAGGAAGGGGTATCGGACAGACCATCCCGGGTATCGTACCAGCGGGGGATGGGGAGGGGGCGCGCCCCCTCCCCCTCTGGCCCCCCTCCCTCCTCAAGTGCGATAGAACCATTTTTTGAAGAGGGAATGGCTGGCCTCTACACTTCAACCCGGCTCGAACCGCTTATGATGATCCTTTGGGGAATCCAGCATCCGATGATTGTATTTCCCCATCTCCGCGGATATAGGCGGGCTTCTCCCATCTCTCCTTTTTGCCAATCCTTCAACAGCGCTGGCCGCATGGAGCGATTCAACGGCCATTATCCTTCGCGCAATTACGCAGTGATCCCGGAGAGCCTGGCGATCAGGGTGACGAGCAGAACGGACGGAATGCAGTAGCGGACCAGGATCAGGTAAACCCGCTGCAGGCTCGCGCTCCCCCCCAGCTCCTCGAAAAGCCGCGCCGGCTCGAAGAACCAGCCCGCGACGATGCTCACGATCAGCCCTGCGACGATGAGCCCGAGCGTCCCGAAGGCGTAGTCGGAGATGTCCAGGAAGGGAACCCCGAAGAGTTCCAGCCGCAGGGCCGTGTAACTGAGGGCGGACGGGAGCCCGAGCAGGAGGATGATGGCGCAGACAAGAAGGGTCGCCTTCTTTCGGGGCATCCCGTACGAGTCGATGACAGTTGCCACCGGAACCTCGAGCATGGAGACCGCGGAAGTGAGTGCAGCAAGGAAGAGCATCAAGAAGAAGAGCGCCCCGAGAAGCGCTCCGAACTGGATCTCCCCGAAGACCGCGGGCAGGGTGACGAACGCCAGGTTCACCCCGGCGGCCGGATCCAGGTTGTAGGTGAAGACCAGGGGAAAGATCATGAGCCCCGCCAGGATCGCGATCAGGATATCGGCGACAACGATGATCGTTGCACTCCGGAACAGGTTCTCCCGCTCCAGGTAGCTCCCGTAGGTGAGCAGGATGCCCATCCCCACGGAGAGGGAGAAGAACGCCTGCCCGAAGGCGGCCGCCCAGACGAGCGGATCGGAGAGGTATGCGAGATCCGGCGTGAGGTAGAACGATATGCCTGCGGGAGCGCCCGGCTGGGCGAGGGAGAAGGCGACGAGGAGCAGGAGGAGCAGGAAGAGGAGCGGGATGATGAACCGCGAGATCCGCTCGATCCCCTCCTGGACCCCGGACCGCACCGTGGCAAACACGACAAGGGCGGAAGCCAGGAAGAAGACGAGGGGGTAGTAGGAGGCGGTGAAGTCACCGAAGTCCACCGGCCGCTGGATCAGAAAGAAGAGCGCGTAGGCAAGGACCCAGCTGGTGATCACCAGGTAGTAACTCAGGATCAGGCCGAGGATGGCGATGATGGCGATGCCCGCGGGGAAGAACCTCCTCCTGATGGCCCGGAAGGCCGGGCCGACCGAGGTCTGCAGGTTTCGCCCGACGGCGAACTCGAGCAGCATGAGGGGCAGGCCGAAGAGGAAGACGGAGATCAGGTAGGGGACCAGGAACGCCCCGCCGCCGTTCGTCCCCACGATGTAGGGGAACCTCCAGATGTTCCCTATCCCCACGGCAGAGCCGATGCTGGCGAGGATGAATCCGATTCCGCTCGACCATCTCTCCCGGGCCATCTCTCTCCAGCACCTGGGTCTGTTCGTATAAATAACCATTCCGTAAGGCTCCTGGTATTCTGGCGCCCGCTTACCGATGCGGCGTTTCCCGGAGACGGGCGGCAGACGATCCGCTCGAACCAGCGGCGACCCCGCCACCGTCGGGCCTGCCCGTTACAGCAGTGCCGCCGACTCGACAGAGAAGTAGTACAGGGCAAAGCCCGAGAAGAAGATCCCCACGACGAGAGTGAGGAGTGCGACCGGCGCTGAGGGCCGGAACTCCTCGGGGAGGGTGCTCCAGTTGAGGTATAGAGTCGCGAACGCGACCACGGGTATGTGGATGGCTTCGACGATGCCGGCCATGATCAGGAACGTCACCGGCTCCGGTATGAAGAAGATCAGGACGATGGGAATCGCCCCCATGAGACCGAACAGGTAAACGCAGCGGTAGAATCCCATCGAGACCCATCTTCCCGCCGCCCGGTACTGGCGGGCGATGAAGATCGATCCCTGCCCGAGCATCCGCGTCCAGCCGTCCAGGTTTGCAACGAGCGTGCTCCAGAACGCGAAGAATGCGGCGAGGATCATCAGCCACGCTCCTGCCGGTCCCCAGACATCCCCGAGGAGCACCGAGAGAACCGCCGTCACCTCCGGCCCCTGGGGAAGGAGACCCTGCGGACGGAGCAGCTCGGCTCCCAGGATCAGCAGGGAGATGAGGAGAACGAGGACAATCGATGACGCGATGGTGGTCGAGACGGTCATGATCCGGATCCACCCCCTGAGGCGCTGCTGCTGTTCGCGGGGAAGAGCGGAGATGTCGACGCTCTCGCCCTCCTCGATGACCGGCACCGCCTCCTCGGGCTCTTCCAGGGTCCCTCTCCGGCTGCCGATGGTGTAATGCGCAGCACCGTATCCCCGGGCCGTGAGCCAGTAGGAGTACCAGATCAGGCCGGCGGCGCCGGACATCATGAACCCGATCCAGGGGAGGACCTCGGTGAAGTCGACATCCGGGGGAAGCGCCGGCACCAGCCCCGCTGCCAGGGGGGCCGCCCCCGTGAATACAACCCCGGCGGTGATAACCAGAGCCACGATGATGACGAGCGCCATCCCGATGGAGGCCCGCTCCACGCCCCGGTACCTCCCGAAGAATACCAGGGCGATGGAGATCAGCAGGGACACGATCGCCCAGAAGGTGAAGCCGCCGGGCACCGCGAGGATGATCGCCGAACTCGCCGCACCGGCCATGCCGACGATCGTGGTGACGGCGACGAAGAGCTGCGGCAGGACGATCAGCCATACTCCCCAGTTGACAGGTCCCGGCAGCTTCCGGATACCCTGGAGGAGAGAACCTCCCGTGACCACCGCATATCTCCCGATCTCGCGGGCCAGAAGCGCCTTGAGGAAGATCGCCAGGATCAGGGTCCAGAGCACTGTGTAACCATAGAGCGAGGCGATCCTCGGCGTGAACAGGAGTTCTCCCGTCGCGATGGCAGAGATCATCCAGATGATCCCCGGCCCCACCCACTGCAGGAGTTCCCACCCCCGTGGAGGGGGTGCCGCGATCTCTCTCTCCCCTGGAGGCCCTGGTGCTCCAGGCATTCTACCTCTGTCTCCCGTCGGCCGAAGTCTCTACTGCAGCCTGATGGTAAGCCGCATGGGCGCGGCCCAGCGTTCTTCGGTGATCGGGAGTGCCGATGGGGGCGTGCCCTGGAACATCCCTCCCCCCGGCATAGGCGAGGTAGAGGGCGCTGTTGATGATGCCGATGTGCGTGAAGGCCTGGGGGAAGTTGCCGAGGAACTCTCCCGTTTCAGCATCGATCTGTTCTGCAAAGAGCCCCGCGTGATTCGCATGCCCGAGCATGTTCTCGTAGATCTCCAGCGCCTCTGCATGCCTCCCGGAGAGCGCCAGCACATCCACGAGCCACAGGGTGCAGAGCGCGAACGTCCCCTCCTCTCCCGGGAGATCGTCCTCTGCGTTATGGCGGTACAACAGCCCGTTCTCCATCAGGTGCTCCATCGTCGCATCGACCGTCCCCCGCACGCGTTCGTCTTCGAAGGGGAGGAACTCGAACATCGGCATCCGCAGGTTGGCAGCGTCGAGTTCTTTTGAACCGTAGGCCATGACAAACGACCGCAGGTCGGGATCGTAGCCCTTCTCGAGGATGTCGTCACGGATCGCATCCCGGTTCCGCCTCCACCGCCCGACATCCCCCTGCAGCCCGAATCGTTCGGCGAGATGCACGGCGTAGTCGAGGGCGACCCAGCTCATCAGCTTGGAATAGACGTAGTGGCGCGGTTCGCCGCGGACCTCCCAGATCCCATGGTCCGGCTCTTTCCAGACGGCGCACACGTGGTCGGCGATCCAGCCGAGGAAGGTCAGGATCTCAGGATTTAGCGTCTCCCCCCGCCGGAGGAGTTCATAGCCCGTAACGAGCAGTTCCCCGTACACCTCGTGCTGATTCTGTTTTGCCGCCCCATTCCCGATCCGCACCGGCCTGGAACCCCGGTAGCCGTCAAGGTGATCCAGCTCCAGCTCGTCCAGATCAGCCTCCCCGTGGACGCCGTACATGATCTGCAGCGCCTCCCCCTGCTCGAAGTGCTGCTCGGAGACCCGCACGATCCAGTTCAAGAACTCGATCGCCTCTTCGCGGTGACCGAGGGCGATGAACGCCTGCGCCGTCAGCGAGGCATCCCGGATCCAGGCGTAGCGGTAATCCCAGTTCCGCACCCCGCCGATGCCTTCCGGCAGAGACGTGGTCGGGGCGGCGGCGATGGCCCCGCTCTCGGCGTGCGTCAGGAGCTTGAGGGCGAGCTCCGAGCGGATGAGCATCGGGAGCCAGCCGCCGGCCCATGCCTCCGAGTGCAGCGCACCTTCCTGGTGCGCCCAGTTCTTCCAGGCCGCGGCGGTCCGCTGCAGCAGATCCACGGACGATACCGGGTCGAACGAAACGTCCCGCGTGCCCCAGCGCGTGACCAGCACCCGCCTCTCGCCGTCGTGCATCGGGAACCGCGCCTGAAGGAAGGGCCCGAATTCCCCGTCCGAGACAACCGCATCAACAGCTCCCCCGAGGGCCAGGATCCCCGCATCGCTCGCCGCCACCCATCCCTCCCCGGCAGGCTCGATCCGTGTCGGGGCCCGGGCGTAATCGAACCGCGGGGACCACTCGACCTCCACCGTGACCGCTCCTTGGGAACACTCGAGGATGCGGTGGATCTCCGAGGGGGCGATGGAGCGTTCGCCCCCGTGCGAGTTCCCGGTACCGTGGATGCGCCCCCGGAGCGGCATGAAGTCGGTCAGCGTGAGCAGACCTGTACCCGTCTGAATGCGGGTCTCCAGCACATTCGTGTCGCCGAGATAGCGCTGCTCCCCCCTATCGGCTCCGGCGGCTCCGATTCGAAACCGACCGCCGCGGTTGGCGTCGAGGATGGCCGCGAATACGCTGGGGCGGTCCAGGTGGGGGAAACAGCACCAGTCGATCGAACCGTACCGGCTCACCAGCGCGACGGTGCGGAGGTTCCCGATAGCGGCATAATCAGCGATCGGTTGATACTGCGGCGGCATGCGAAGCCTCCTTGCCGATCAGGGCGGGAAGGACTTCCGAGCCGTAGAACTCGACGAACTCCCTCTGCCCGGTGTTCACGTTGTGGATGAAGAGCCGCTCGAACCCGAGCCTCGCATCTTCCCGCAGCCACGCGATGTGCTGCTCCGGATCCGAAGAGATGCGCACGCTCTCGCGCATGTCCTCCGGTCGGACGAACCGGGACGCCGCATCGAACATCTCCGGCAGGCGGATGCCGGTGTTCACCGAGCTCGGGAAGGCGTTGTAACGCCACTGCTCCCATGCCCCGCGGAGGGCATCCGCCTCGTCCGCTGCATAGGAGACGTCCACCTTCAGGTACATCGGCTTCCCGCCGCCGCCGCCCCGGCGGAACGCGTCTACCACCTCTTTCAGATCCTCCGGAGGACGACTGGTGGTGATCAGCCCGTCCGCCCAGCCCCCCACCCACTCCGCCGTCTGCGGGGTGATCGCCGCGCCGAACAGCAGCGGCGGCGTCTCCGGTCGGGTATAGAGCCGTGCCAACTCGACGCTGACAAGGCCGTGGTGCGTGACCGTCTCTCCGGCCCACAGCCTGCGGATGATCTCCGCACACTCCAGCAGCCGCTCGTTCCTCTCCGCTTTGGGAGGCCATCGGGTGCCGGTGATCCCCTCGTTCATCAGCTGGCCGCTCCCGAGGGCGAGCCAGAACCGATCGGGGAACATCTCCGCGAGCGTTGCAGCTCCCTGCGCCACGATGGCCGGGTGGTAGCGGTATCCCGGCGCCGTCACCACCCCGAAGGGGATCGCCGTCGCCTGCATCGCCGCCCCGAGCCAGGACCAGGCATACCCGCTCTGCCCCTGGCTCTCGCTCCAGGGGTAGAAGTGGTCGGACGAGGTTACCGCCTGGAAACCGGCAGCCTCTGCCAGCTGCACCAGCTCCAGCAGGGAACTTGGAGAAAACTGCTCGTGAGAGGCGTGATAGCCAATTTCAAGCCTGTCCATCCTGTCCTCCTCCGTGCATTCAAACGCTACGGCAGGACTCCATAGAGAGAACGCATAATAATGTTTCTCTCCCGTGCGATCCGGATGTGCCGGCGATCGCCCCGAGCCGGCACCTCAAGCCTTGGGGAGTGGGGGTGAGGGCGGGACCGGCAGCTCCGCCATTTTGGGATTCGCCGCAGGTATGCACGGTATTCCGCGGCTGCCGCGCGAATGCGCGACCCTTCAGGCACGCCCGTTCCGCCGGCTCTTCCGTGCGGATGGAGGCTGATCGGACGGATTGCCCTCCGGCACCCGACGGGTTGCTGCCACTCCTGGCCGCTCCCGACGCAGCCGGTGCGCCGGAGCAAACCCCTGAATCTCCCTCCCCTCGGCGCAGGCAAGATACAGGAGACAGGTGATCAGACCGAGATGGCTGAATCCCTGGGGAAAGTTGCCAAGGATGCTTCGATCGGCCGGGTCTACCATCTCGCCGAAGAGGCCGACGTGGTTTGCCGATCGGGCGACGTTCTCCAGTATGCCCCGGGCCTCCCGAAGCCGCCCCGAGAGCAAGAGCGCATCCGCCAGCCAGAAGGTGCAGAGGACGAATGCACCTTCGTGCATGCTGCCATTCCCCTTCGGAAGACCCGCATCGGTGCAGTAGCGATGTACGAACCCGTTCCGGGTGAGCCTCTCCAGGGTCCTCCCGATCGTCCCCTGCACCCGGCAGTCCTTTGCAGGGAGAAACCCGAGGATGGGAATGCGGAGGTTGGCGGCGTCGAGGCCCTTCGATCCGTAGTAGAGGACGAATGATCCCAGTTCCTCGTCGTAGCCGTTCGCCAGGACATCCCTCCGCACGTTCTCCCGCTCCCGCCTCCACCGATCCGCGTCTCCCTCCGCCCCGGTCAGTTCGAAAAGGGCAATTGCCCTGTCGAGGCCCGCCCATGCCATGACCTTGGAGTGCACGAAGTGGCGTGGCCTGCCCCTGCACTCCCAGATCCCATGGTCCGGCTCTCTCCAGAGGTCGCCGATGCGGTTCGCCATCCTCTGGAGGAAACCCATGGTGTCCGGACCGTGCGGGCGGCCCATTCGGGAGAGTGCGAGGGCGGCATCCAGGAGGTAGAAGAAGACATCCAGCTGAAGCTGACCCCGGGATACCCCGCCGATGCGCACCGGCCTCGAACCGCGGTAGCCCTCGAGGTGGGGCAGCTCGACCTGTTCCGGAGCCTCCTGCCCGTCGACGGCATACAGCGGCTGGGGAAAGAGCGCCGCATCCGCGTGCAGCCTTTCGACCTCCTCCATCCAGGCCAGGAACGACACCGCCTCCTCCCCGTGCCCGAGCGGGATGAGGGCCTGTGCCGTCAGCGAGGCGTCCCGGATCCAGGCGTAGCGGTAGTCCCAGTTCTTCCGTCCCCCGATCGCCTCCGGCAGGGAGGTTGTCGGCGCGGCCACGATGGCACCCGATTCTGCGTGATCGAGCAGTTTGAGTACCAGTTTGGAGCGGAGGAGGAGGGGATGATAGCTCCCGGCCCAGCCAGCCGCATCGCTCGTCGTGAATGCCCATGCCCGCCAGGCCGCGGCGGTCTGCTGCAGGGTCTCGTCCGCCTCCCGGAGGGTGTATTCGGTCTCCTCCGTGTTCCAGCGGACAACGAGAGCGCGTCTATCCCCACTCTCCATCCGAAACCGCGCACGCAGGATATAACCGCGGCCTTCGTCCCGGAGCCTGCCCTCCTCCAGCGGCGAGAGCGATAATCCCTGGTTGCCCCCGGAGGCGAACCAGCCTCTCCCTGCCGTTCGGATGCGGGGGAGAATGCGGCCGTAGTCGAACCGAGGGGACCACTCCACGTCCACGAGCACCTCACCGTCCTCGCACTCCAGGATGCGGTGGATCTCCGGGCGGGTGCTGGACGTGCCGGGCTGACGCAGATCGCCGGCGAGCGGCATCAGGTCGGTCACCGCCAGAACTCCTTCCGGGCCGCTGAACCTCGTTTTCAGCACGTTCGTCCCATCGACGTACTGCTGCTCGCCCATGCCGGCTGCCTCCGCCGAGACGCGGAACCGTCCGCCCCGTTGCGCATCCAGGAGCGCGGCAAAGACGCTCGGGCTGTCGAAGCGGGGGAGGCAGCACCAGTCGATGGAGCCGTCCCGCCCGACGAGGGCAGCAGTGCGCATGTTCCCGATCGCCCCGTATGCCGAGATCGGCTTGTAGTCCCGTGCACGGACCATGACGGTACCTCACGCGTGCAGAGCCGGGATCACCTCGCGGCCGAAGTCCTCGATGAAGGCTCCCTGTTCGCGGTTCACGTTGTGGAGGATGATCCGGTCGATGCCGAGCGCGAGGCATTCCCGCAGCCATTCGGTGTATCTTTCCAGAGACGACGAGATCCACAGGTGATTGGGCATATCTCCGGGCCGCACATGCCGGGAGAAGGCCTCGAACAGCGCCGGGCTCCGGGTGTTGACGATGGTGTTCCCGCCGTGCACGAGGTAGCGCCACTGGTCCCAGGCGCCCTCCAGCGCCTCCTGCTCGGTCCGCGCATACGAGATGTCCGCTTTCAGGTAGACGGAGCTGCCTTCGCCTCCTCCCTCGCGGAATGCCTCGATCGTCCCCTCGATATCCGAGTTCGGTCCGCCAACAGTGATCAGACCGTCCGCCCAGCCGCCTGCCCATTCCGCCGTCTTTCTGGAGGTCGCCGCTGCCAGGAGAAGCGGCGGCTGGCGGGGGAGGGTGTAGAGCCGCGCACTTTCCACACGAACCAATCCCTTTGATGTCACCGTCTCTCCGGCCCAGAGGGCCCGCATCACCTGCACGCAGCGGAGGAGCCGTTCATCACGCTCCGTTCCGGTCGGCCACCGCTCGCCCGTGATGCTCTCGTTCAGCTGCTCGCCGCTCCCGACCGCCATCCAGAACCGCCCGGGGAACATCTCGGCCAGGGTGGCCCCCGCCTGGGCAAGTATCGCCGGGTGGTAGCGGTACCCCGGAACGGTCACAACGCCCAGGGGGAACCGTGTGGCCTGCAGCGCGGCTCCGAGCCACGACCAAACAAAGCCGCTCTCCCCCTGGCTCTCGCTCCAGGGCTTGAAGTGATCGGATGCCATGGCGGTTTCGAACCCGGCCGACTCTGCCGCGCGGGTCAGATCGAGCAGCCGCCCGGGAGGGAACTGCTCATGGGATGCATGGTAGCCGATGCCCGCCGTCCTCGCTCCCAACCGTCGCACTCTCCTATGATGGGTTCTTCCGTGCGGCGACACCATAAAAATCTGTCCCCTCGGCCTGTCCGCTCGATGGAGGTGAGCAGCGGCGATGGTTGCCCCGGGACGAACCGTGCGGGGGCACCGGGGTATCTTCGCCTTCGAACGCTCTATGTCCGGATCCTGCATGCGGCCTATACGACCAGTAGCAAAACGGCGTAGATCAGCGCTCCCGGGAGGAAGGGTATGAACCGGCTCTCGCGCCCTTCGGGCAGCTCCTCCTTGAGCGTGTTCGGGATGATGCCGCCCACCAGGAAGGCCGTAAGCACGGCGATGAGATCTCCGGGACCCGGGTCAGGGTCCCGATCGTCCATCCGCACATCAGGGCGATGGCCAGGATCCACTGCCCGGTCTGCTCGTAGGGATCGCGGTGAGCCTATCGGAGAGCATAATCGTTCACGAAAAAGTGCAGCCCGCGACGGAGAAGAACGCCAGGCTGAGGGGTCACGGGTCCACCCGATGCACCGGCAGGTAGCCGCTATGGGTGTTGCAGAAGGTAAAGGATGCGCTGTGCACCCAGGAGACGCCTGCATGCACATCCCGCTCCGTTCCTCCCGATCTCCCGGGCTGCACCACCTTCTCCAGACCGTAGAACGTGACCAGCCCGACGAGGGAGATGAGGCAGATGTGGTGATCCGGCAAGGCGAGCGCACTCTCGAATACCTCTCCCGCCAATACCTGCCCGGCGGACAAAGACGTATGCCACGGAGTCCCCGGCGGCCAGGGACAGCAGGCGGCTGCGGAAAGCACCTCGTAACAACGCCAGTTCTCCGCGATGAGATGCCCCCCGCGGGGGCGATCGATGGACTCGGCGAGAAGAGAATCATCGCGATTCCCTTCCGCAGGAGGGACAGGGATCCCGCTCCCGGGGGTGCGGATCCGGGGAAGAAAGGCTGTCCGTGGCTGTCCGGCACCCGGGAGGCGGTGCGGAGGTTCTTCACCGGATGGATTGCGGGATGCAGCATTCTCCGGCATGAAGGATAAAACCTAATCTACTTGGATCGCAGAAAAATTACGGATCGTACGCGCAATACCGCGGAGAGTCCAGCACGGGACCGAGCATGGAACTGCAACTGTTAAACGCCATCGTCCTCATCTTCGGGATCTCCCTCATCGTGGGGCTGCTTTTCAATCCGCTCCGCATCCCGCCGCTCGTTGGGTTCATCCTGACGGGCGTCATCGTCGGGCCGAGCGTGCTCGGCATCGTGCAGTCCGTCGAAGAGGTCAACGTCCTCGCAGAGATCGGGATCATCCTGCTCCTGTTCACCATCGGCCTGGAGTTCTCCTTCAAGCACCTCTGGCAGATGCGGAACCTTCTCGCCGTCAGCGGGTCCATCCAGGTCTCCCTCACGTTCCTCCTCTCCTTCTTCCTCGCGACCCTTGCCGGTATGCCGTTTGCCGAGGCCGTCCTCCTGGGCTTCCTCTTCTCCCTCTCCAGCACGGCGGTCGTGCTGCGGATCCTCCACCAGCGGGGGGAGATCGCCACCCCGCACGGCAGCATCATCCTCGGGACCCTGATCTACCAGGACATCATCGCCATCCCGATGATCATGGCGATCCCCTTCCTTGCCAGCATCTCCTCCCCGGCCGCGGTGCAGGCGTTCAGCATGGAGTCCCTCTACGCGATATTCGCCATCGACGTCCTCATCGTCGTCATCCTCGTTGCGGCCGCGAAATGGGGAATACCCTGGTTCCTCTACCAGATAGCGCGGACAAGGAACCGCGAGCTATTCCTGCTCTTCATCGTCGTCATGTGCTTTGGCGTCGCCTGGCTCGCATCCATCGCCGGCGTATCGCTCGCGCTCGGGGCCCTGCTCGCGGGTCTGCTGATCTCCCGATCCGAGTACAGCCACCAGGCGATTGGGAGCATCGTGCCGTTCCGCGACATCTTCACCAGCTTCTTCTTCGTGTCGGTGGGGATGCTGCTCGACGTGGGATTCCTGCTGGAGCACCTCGGGCTGGTCCTGCTCCTGATCGTGGGCGTGATCGTCGGAAAAGGGCTGATTGCTGCTGTTGTCCCGATCGTGCTGGGCTATCCGATCCGCACCATCACCCTGGTCGGGCTCGCCCTCGCCCAGGTGGGCGAGTTCTCCTTCATCCTCTCCCGGAGCGGCCTCGACTACGGCATCCTCGCCCCGGACATATACCAGCTCTTCCTGGTGACCGCCCTCATCACGATGGCCCTGACACCCTTTGTCATCGGCGGCGGGCCGCTGCTCTCCGATCGGCTCTGCCGTATCGGGTTCATCCACCGCCTCCTGGATGCCCGCTGCCCTGTCGAGCAGTCCCCCCGCCAATACTTAACAGCGCACCTGGTGATCATCGGCTACGGCGTGACGGGGAGGAACCTGGCGCGGGCGGCGCGAGCCGGCGGGATCCCCTACGTCATCATCGAGATGAACCCGGAGACCGTGCGGAGGGAGCAGGCGGCGGGCGAGCCGATCCACTACGGGGACGCCACGACGGAGGCGGTGTTGACGCATGCCGATATCGAGTCGGCCCGCATCGCCGTGATCGCGATCAACGATCCGGTCTCCACGCGGCAGATCGTGGAACTCTGCCGCCGCCTGAACCCCTACCTCTACATCATCGTGCGGACGCGGTACCTGACGGAGGTGGCGCCCCTCCAGGATCTGGGCGCCAACGAGGTAATCCCGGAAGAGTTCGAGACCTCGGTGGAGATCTTCACCCGGGTGCTGAACAAGTTCCTCATCCCCCGGGACCGCATAGAGGGGCTCATCACGGAGATCCGCTCGGACACCTACCAGATGCTCCGCAACCCAAAAGAACTCCCCTCGACGCTCTCGGATCTGATCTACCGCATGTCCAACGTCAGCATCGTCACCTACACAATCGAGCCCGGCTCTCCCGTGGCGGGCAGGACACTCGGCGACATCAACCTCAGGAAACGGTTCGACGTGCTCATCCTTGCGATCCTGCGGGGGCAGCGGACAATCACCAATCCCGGCGGGGAGACGGAGCTCAGACCCCACGATATCGTCGTCGTCCAGGGCATGCCAGAGCCTGTTGCGCGGGCCTCCACCCTCTTCCAGGCGCCCAAAAGGGAGGAGGGGGGAGCGGCGGATGCTCCGGCCGGAAAACCTTCCGAGCAGCCCACAGGTTCCGGGAGCGGCTAAAAACGCTATAAATCTCGCTGGGAAGAGCGGCGGGCGGCAGCGTGCACCCTCCCCTTCAGCTGTCGTTTCGGTTTCCGGGATCCTTTGAACAGGCTCCGTATCGCAGAGGATATTGTCATAGTATTTTAACAGAAGGTCTCCTGGATATGTATACCTTCACTATCGGGATTTGCCGTATTGGCTCCCGTATTCGAACGCTTTTTCTGAATATAGATTTTAAAACAGCAGAGACGAAGCCGAGCAGCCGGGCGGCATCCCCCGGCAGCGGCGGAGCCATGAACGGAGCGGGAATCGCAGATGCAATCCAGGCGGCGCGCAGTCCACCGGCAGGGCCGCAGTACAGGGCGGAGAACCGGGATGAACGCGCGTGCAGGCATCTCCCCATGTCCCCCTCCCGGCGAACCGAAACATATATCGGGTAATTGCACATGCAATTGGCATGGATCCGAGAGGATTGCAGCACGAAGAGGGTGCTCCACGGATTTGGTATGCGTTCGAACTGCAGGGAAAACTCATGCTGCTGCGGCAGCTGCTGCGCCTTGGGGAGCAACTGCAGCAGAGGGGCGAGATATCCGAAGGAGGCATGCAGGATATCCGGAAGCTGCTCCTGAACGCGGTGGAGCAGATCCGCGACCAGCCCGCCAAAGACCTGCCGGACGAGGAGTACCAGAAATACTACCGGAATGTGGTGGACCAGCTGGACTTCGCGGCCGGCAACATCCTGGGGGGCAACTTCGATGCCGCATGGTACAACCTGCACGAGGTCGCCGAGTTTGCCATCCCCATCTGGGACGATTTTCACCGCCGCACGCTGTCCAGGTAGCGCGATCGAGGTCGAGCGGGAGATCGGGCGTTCCCCGAGGCATGGCGAGAGGCCGGGGAATCCCCGCTGGAGTTCGGGTCACCTGCCTGCGTCGGGAACGAAGAATATTCCTGCCCCCCCAGCCCCTATCCCGCTACGGTGCAGGATCCAGGCGCCTCACAAGGCTCCACTTTGTCCCTCGGGACGGCATGGCGCATTCGATCCCGCACGGGGGGACTGCGGAGAGATGTTTTTTTAGGAGGGACTGGGCGGCTCTGGAGCTGCAGCACCCGCAATCCCGGAAGATCCGGAATCGGACCTCGCTCTCAAGAGCAGTTTCCTTCGTGGCGCCGGGAGCGGCCGGCGGATGCCCCGCCATTGCTGCGACAGGCTCCAATGCCGGATAATCCGTTCTCCGGGGCGGATGCATATCGGTATCGGGGAGATCCTGCACGGTCCGGAAGACCGGAAGAGACGACGACCTTTAACCCTTGGAGAGGGCTCTTCGCACTGCGGGGGCGGGAATTGGGAAAGGATGCGCACCCGCCTGCTTCTGGCGTGCGAGGTGCCGACCTTTATCCTGTTCCCTCTCCACAGGGCGGATTCTCTTTTTGATGCCGGGAAATCTGCAAGATCTTCGGGTTGTTCTTGGCGCCCGATTCTCAATAATTAAAAATCCCCGTCCTTTTCAATCTTGATGAAAATTCCGTCGGGGCGTTTTTGAATGATCGCCCTGGCGAGAAATTCCTGCCTTAGATCTTCTGGAAGATGCCGCGATTGCCAATCGCGCTCCCTGTCAACTGCAACCTCAGCATCACCGGGGTTGGTTGCTGCAACGGCTTTCAGGGCATAGTAAGCACCGCCGAAGGCGTGCTGGGTGACATGCGCAGTCGCCACCGCTTGGCCTGCAGCACGCGCAGCAAAACTGGCCGCATGATTCTCCTTCGCTTCGCGGGCGGCGGCATGGGCGGCACGGGAAGCTTCACGTATCTCACCCATTATAAACACGCCCGTGCGGACCCATGTCCGGCATGCTTCGAGGGCACGGCGTGGCCGGTCGTCCTGCGGATACGCCTCCTCGAATAACGGAAGTACCCGTTCGGCGCAGTCTGCAGCCCATGCCGCCATCCGTCTCTGATCTTCTCTGCTGTATTTTTTCATGCCTGATCTTTCGTGGTGAAGGCATCAGGATTTGATACTCCTAAGAGTATCATCGAACAATACCGACCCCCGCGCCATGGGCGAACGTGATTTGCTGGCCCACGTCATGCCACGCAAAGGGATGGAACACCCCTCTGCACCGCATCCTCTCGACCCCCGCGGGATGCGGTCGCCCCGGAGGGGGAAGGCGGCGTTCTCCGCTGTCGTGCTCGGGAAAAAGGCGGCTGTCAGGAGTCGACGACCTTGAACGACCCGCGCTTCAGCTCCTCCGCCTGGTTCTGGCACTGGCGGGATTCGGCCACGCGGTTCAGGCGAAGCAGGGTGTTCCCCTTGTTCTCCCAGGCCGGAATGAAATCGGGATTCAAGGCAATCGCCTGGTTGAAGCACCTGACGGCCTCTTTCGGGCGACCGATGGCGTCCAGGATCACTCCTTTGTTGTTCCAGATGCGCGCATCCTCCGGGCTGAGCTGCAGCGCCCGTTCGTAGCAGGCGAGAGCCTCGTCGAGCATGCCCATGTTGGCGTAACAGTTGCCCTTGTTGTTCCAGGCACGGATCTGCCGCGGCTCGATCTCCAGAATCCTGTCGAAGCACTCCAGCGCCTTCTCGTACTCGCTGCTCCGTGCATACGCACTCCCCTGCTGGTTCAGGTCTGCGATGGTGGCGTCTGCACGGACCTCTTCTGCCGCCCTCTCGCCTTTTTTCGAGCGCGGGGCGATGCCGCGGAGGGTGCCGGCCACTGTCTTGAGGAGTCCCAACCCTACCACCTATTCGTAAAAGGAGAAACGACGCGTCATGATAAATACTTTGTAGAGATTGGATTAAAATTACAGGATTGTCAGGCGGTTTTTGGGAAATCATGAGTTGCCGCGCCCGCGCCCGGAGGCGGGAGAAGCGGGGCAGGGTCTCTGCAGAACGGGGTATGCTGGAGCCATCGAACCATCGAACCAAGCGGTTCGATGCATGCACCGCCCGGATTATAGGAATATATACGATCCGCCATCGAATCTCTGATCATGACGAAGAGATGCATGCACATCGCGCAGATCGTTCTCGTCAGCCTGCTGCTGCTGAGCTGCACCATTGCGGCAGCGGCAGCAAGCAACATCACGATCACAAAGAGTGTGAGCCCATCCGCGGTCTACACCGGCGATGCGGTCACCTGGAAGGTATGCGTCACGAACAACGACTTCTCAAGTGCCAACGTAACGGTGGAGGACGCACTGTTCGCCGGGAACGGCAGCCCCGTGTACCTCGCATCGGTATATGCCTCCAACAGTTCAGGATCGGGCGAATTCAACAGCACCACCGGTGTCTGGACCATCGAAAACCTGGCGGGCAAGAGTAACACGACCCTGACCCTCGTCACACGGTTCGCCGCTGCGGGGACCTACACCAACTGGGCGAACATCACGGAGTACGACATTCACGACTCGGACACGTCCGACAACAACGCCTCGGCGGAGGTCGAGGTGAAGGCCCCGACCGACCTCACCGGACGGATCATCATCAAGCCCGAGACGCTCAACCTGAAGAGCCGCGGCATCTTCCACGTCTTCGTGAACATCACGGGTGAATATGCAGCGGATGCAATCGATCTTGCCAACAGCAACCTCACCTGCAACGGCGCTCCGGCCCTCGACCTGAAGATCGCGGGCGCCGGGGATCCCGAGAGTGCCTTTGCCAGGATCATCGCCAGGTTCAACCGGCAGGATCTGGTGAACACCAGCGCCGAGAACGCCACGATCGACTGCACGGGCACGATCGTGGTGGGAGGCGAGGCGATACGGGTCGAAGGGGGCGACGAGGTTCGCCTGATTCACGAACAGCGTCAGGATTCCTTCCTGGACAGGATCCTGAAGTTCCTGGGATTCAGGAAGGACGATCCGCTCCCTGCAGAGGCTTCAACGCTGATCTCGACCCTGCCCGAGGGCATGAAGAGCCCCGGCCAGGCCAGGAAGTACATCGAGACTGCGGCCACCACTCCCGACCCGGAAGGTCTCGTTGAGGAGACCGGGGTCCCGCCGCAGGAGAATCCCTCGAACGGCAAGGCCAAGGGACAGGTCAAGCGGACCCAGGAGCAGTGCCAGAATCAGACCTGTGACGGTGCCGACGTCACCCCCACTCCCCGCGGAAAGGGCTACGCCAAGAAGACCGCCGAAGAGTGATCCGGCAATATTCTCCCCCATCCTTTTCTGAACCCTTCTCACCCGAATATTCCGTGCATTCTGCTCCCCCTGAAGGGATGCACTCAGCCCTGCGGAAGGTCTTTCTTCCTTCAGACTGGCTATCACAAAGAGTATTAATGCTACGGTCCCATACCCTCGATGGATGCTCTGCCCATGAAGAAGGTGACGATAACCGTATCGAAAGAGCAGGCGGAGAAACTGGAGCCCTATCTGAAGGACACGCTCTATTTCACCGAGGAGCGCCAGGGGCGGACGCGGATCACGGTCTTTGTCCTGGACGAGATGCTCGAGGAGATGATCGAGAAGACCTACGATGCCCTGGACGCCGCGAAGGGCACGGGCTCGAAGTTCAGCCGCCCCGTCTGGACCGGGCTGATAACCAGGATCGAGAAGACGATGGATCCGGCCGACGAGGACGTCCTTGTCGAGGTCTCCTCGCCGGATTTCGTCATCTCCCCGGCCCTCGAGAAGATGAAGGAGCGCGTGCGGATGCTGCGCCAGCCCCGGAGCGACATGACCATCGAGAAGATGGTCTCGCAGACCGAAGGCTACACCCGGCTGGACAGCCGCACCGTCCTGCTCGCCGGCATCGCCGGCATGGTGGGGCTGATCGGGCTCTTTTTGAACAATATCGGGATCGTCATCGGCGCCATGCTCCTCGCCCCGCTCCTCGGGCCGATCTACGCCCTCGCCATCCAGGCGGCGATCGGGAGCATGCAGGATATCGGGAGATGCGTGCGGATCATCGTCCTGCTCCTGGCGATGCTGATCGGAGTGGCCGTGCTCGTGACGTTCAGCTTCTCTCTCGTCTTCCCCCTCCCGCTGACCCCGGAGATCGCCGCCCGCATGGACGCGAACGTGATCTACATCGTGATGGCGATCCTCCTCGGGTTCGCCACGATCGTCGCCCTCTCCCGCGGCATCCCCGAGGGGATCGCAGGGGTGGCGATTGCCGCCGCGCTCCTCCCCCCGGCGGTCGTGACGGGGATCGCGCTCGTCATCTATCCTTCCGGAGCCCTGAAGGCCTTCATCCTGACCCTGCAGAACGTGGTGGGGCTGGTTGCAGGAAGCATCCTGGCGGTGACGACGCTGGAGATCGGGCCGCGTGACCTCTTCCAGCGGTTCCGGGCAAGAAAGGCGCTCACCCGCATCGTCCTGATCCTGGCCGTTTTCATCATCCTGCTGACCGGGCTCTCCTTCGTGGCTGGATGATCCTCGATCTCCTGATGCCCTTTTCACCGCTCGATGCCGTATTAACTGCACGCGGCATCGATCAACGCTTGATGGGCCCTGCACCTGCCACGATGATGAGGTTCACCGCCGCTCCGCCTCCCGGAAGGGGGCGGAGCGGTGCGAAATAGCCCGTATCCGCGAGCACGATGGCCACTCCCGGGAGTTCCCCCGCCCTATGATCGCGGAATGGCAGCAGTCCAATTATCCATCGGTGGTTTCGGCAGGGGATTCGTTGTCTCCCGTGTATATGGTTGCCCCGGGATCCACGCATGGTGATTCGCTCCCTCAATGGACCTGCCCTCCTGCTGCGACAGCGACGAAGTCGAGTGGAAAAAGCGGGCACACTCATTGCCGCGTGCTCGGGGCTGATGAGCATGGGCGATCGACTGTCGGGTCCGGTCTCAATCCCAGCCCGATCTCCCGGGGGTTTGTAAAAAGAGTTCTCTTGGGGTTCCTACTCTGGAACCCCGTCAGGGCATCTTGTGGTGCTCTTCCTTCCACTGCATCCAGTTCTTGTACGTATCCATGTCCCTGCGCTTGAGGATGTACTGGACGTCGTGGTCGATCTCGGCGGTGGTCATCCCCGTGTGGGTCGTCCTCTTGATGTCCTCCACAACATCCGTGGCCAGCTGCTCGTCGGCGCCGGCTTTTTTCACCGATTCTTTGATTTTATCGGGATTGAACTCCTCGATGTGGCCTGTGCCCTTGGCCACCTTCGCCTCCTGCCAGCTGACCGGCTTCATGCCGGCGATCCCGCCGAACTCCCTGCGGGCGCTCTCGTACATCTTCTCGATCCGCTCCCTCTGCTCCTCGGCAGGGGATCTTCCTCTCTCTTGTGCCATGTTTTCATCCTCCTGTGCGACGTTTTTTGCGTTCCTCTGCAAGCCTGTGCGTTCTCCCGCCGGATAAACGGAGTCTTGTTCGAATCCAATATTTCGGCGGGTAATGCAGTCTTTCAAACCCTGGGTTGGTCTGACTCAACTCTGGCATAGTGCAAGCCACAGCCTGCGGGGAGCCAATAGCGGATCTTGTATAAAATTTTTCTCAGGCTCCACGACCTCCGGCTTAAATAGTGAAACCGCCATCTCCCCCCATGGCCTCTCCCGCAGGGCTTGCCCTGGCCGTGGCTGCGCTCGCCGCCGTCCACCTCGCCGCCGCTTACCTGCGGTTCCTGGACGTCATCCCCCGCAGCCGCTGGCTCTCCCTCGCCGGCGGGGTGTCGGTCGCCTACATCTTCGTCCGCCTGCTCCCCGAGCTCTCCGCCGGGCAGATGGTGGTGGGAAGGGTTGTCCCCCAGACCTTCGTCCTGCTGGAGAACCATGTCTACATCATCGCCCTCCTGGGGCTGCTTGTCTTCTATGGTCTGGAGAGGGTGGTGCGGGAGTCCCAGAAGAGACCGAAGCAGAGGTACCGCGATAGCACCACCAGCGCACGGGTGTACTGGCTGCACATTCTCTCGTTTGCACTTTACAACCTGTTGATCGGCTACCTGGTCGTCCACCGCGAACGGCCCGGGCTCCAGAGCCTGGCGTTCTTTGCCGTCGCCATGGGGCTCCACTTCCTCGTGACAGACTATGGCTTGAAAAAGGACCACCGGGGCGAGTACAACCGCACCGGACGGTGGATCCTCGTCGGCGCCCTGGTGTTCGGATGGACGGTCGGCATCCTGACCGAGGTCCCCGTGGCGCTCATCGCCGTCCTCGCCGCCTTCCTCGCCGGGGGCGTGATCCTGAATGTCTTAAAAGAGGAGCTCCCCGCGGAGCGGCAGAGCCGCCTCATCCCCTTCTTTGCCGGAGCGCTGGCGTATACGCTCATCCTGCTTGTCGCATAGCCTCCTGGAGCCGGCTGTGGCGGATACCGTAGAACCGGTACAGGACGAGTCCCAGGGCCAGCCAGAGGACGAACCGCAGGTGGGTGACGGTGGGCAGGGCCAGGACGAGGGCGAGGCAGGAGGCGATGCAGAGGAGGGGGATGAATGGCACCAGCGGAGTGCGGAAGGGGCGGGGTGCGTCGGGCTGCGTGCGGCGCAGCACGATCACCCCGGCGGCGACGATGATGAAGGCGGCGAGTGTCCCGATGTTCACCAGTTCGGCGATCGCCTGCAGGGGCAGGAGACTGCTGATGGTCGCGGTCACCAGCCCCACCAGCAGCGTGACTTTGACGGGCGTTCGAAAGACCGGGTGCACTTCCTTGAAGGTGGACGGCAGGAGCCCGTCCCGGGACATCGCGAAGAAGATCCGGGTCTGGCCGAAGAGGAGGACGAGGAGCACCGATGTGATGCCGAGCAGCGCCCCGACGGAGACGAGCGCCCCGCCCCAGGGGATGCCGACCCGGTCCAGGGCGAACGCGACCGGTGCCGGCACGTTCAGCTCGGTATACGGGACGATGCCGGTGAGCACCAGCGAGACCAGGACGTAGAGGGCGGTGGCTACGAGAAGGGAGCCCAGGATCCCGATGGGGAGGTCCCGCTGGGGGTTCTTCACCTCCTCGGCGGCTGTCGAGACGGCGTCGAACCCGATGTAGGCGAAGAAGACGATCGCCGCGCCCGTGATGACGCCGCCCCACCCGAAGGGCATGAAGGGGGTCCAGTTGACCGGCTGGATGCGGCTGTATCCCAGGTAGAGGAAGAGGGCGACCACGGCCAGTTTGATCGTCACGATCACAGCGTTCACCCGTGCGCTCTCCTTGACCCCGACGATCAGGAGGGCGGTGATGGCGGCGATGATCAGGATCGCGGGGAGGTTCACAGTGCCGCCCGCGACACCCGGGGGGTTCACGAGTGCGGCGGGGAGCGTGATCCCCCCTGCGGCGAGGAGGTTGACGACGTAGCCCGACCAGCCGACGGCGACGGCGGCGATGGCGACCGCGTACTCCAGGATCAGGTCCCAGCCGATGATCCAGGCCCAGATCTCTCCCAGCGAGGCGTAGGTGTAGGTGTAGGCGCTGCCGGCCACCGGGACCATGGCTGCAAACTCCGCGTAGCAGAGGGCGGCAAAAAGACAGACGGTGCCGGCGATCAGGAAGGAGACGACGAGTGCCGGGCCGGAGTAGTTGGCCGCGGCAACCCCGGTGATGACGAAGATGCCGGTCCCGACAATGGCCCCGATCCCGAGCAGGACGAGCTCGAACGGGTTCAGCACCCGTTTCAGGGCATGCTCGCCCTTCGTGCCCTCTACGAGCTGCGAGATGGGCTTGGTCTGGAGGATGCGGCGGGCGGGAGGTGGTGCACGAGTATGCATCGGCAGAACGGTATGGGGACGCGTGCTTTTAAAGGTTCAGATCAGAGGCTCTGGAGAAATCGCTGGCTGAACAGGAGGACCGCTCTCCGGTCATCAGGGTTTGGGCTTCGCACCCACTTTTTCCCACACATTCGTGCGATTGAGAGACTTTTTTTTTTTTGTTCCCATCCCCAGCGGGAATCTTGCACTGTTCCCGATTGCTCTTCCCGCTCCAGAGAGAAGGCGCTCTCATCCCGTCCGAACGTACATCCCCTTCCCGCCCGGCCACCGAAACCGCTTTCCGCCACAATAGCCCGTGTTTACCCCCGATCCTCGCGGAACTTGTCCGTGCATTTATGGCCGCTCTTCCCAACTCTCACAGGCTCCGGGCTTTCGGGACTCTCGGCCACGTGTACCAGATCAGCGCCAGGGCGATGACGGCACTCACCGCAACAGAGATCTCTGCGGCCGCGATCCCTGCGGTGGCGGCCAGGAAGACGGCCAGGGCATCCAGGGCCGTGTGCCAGAGGATGGCAAGCAGCAGCAGAAGAGGGCGGCCCTGCACGACCGCGAAGAGCACCAGGATGGTGAGTGCGATCTGGATGGGAAACGTCATCAGCCGCTCCAGGAGGCCCACCAGGGGATCCAGGGGGGTGAGGTTCAGGAGGGCCTGGTTCTGGGCCTCGATCGCCGCGATCTGCTCCTCGGTGAGGGTGCCGCCCAGGCTCTCGTTGATTGCCTCGATCCGGGCATCGGTGAGCGGGGCTGCGGTGACGTAGGAGAGCAGGGTGAGAAAGACCAGCCCGCCGACCAGCATGCTCTCCACGCCGCCCCAGCCCGCCCCGAAGAGAAGCCCGTTTTCCGTGGAGAGCGGTATGCTGCGGGGCCGGAAGAACCAGCGGAAGACCAGATACCGTCCGACTTCCTCGAAGAGGCCTGCAAGGAACCCCAGGATGATCGCAAAGACGGCCAGCGAGATCGTGCGGTCCGGAAAGATCCCGTTGAGGGCGATGGCGATGGGAGTCTGGGTGAACAGCACCAGCGGCGTGTGGATCACCTGGACCAGGATGAAGAAGAGGGCGCCGTAGAGGAATATCCGCCAGGCGAGGGCGAACCTCCGCACGAGCCACCAGGCAACCCCCAGCGGCACGACGATCTCGAGGAGGATCGCGATCGCGAAGGAGAGAACGACGAGCGGGTCCATGAGAACCGATTCGCCGTTCCGCATTGAAATATCTTCTCTTCAGTCCCTCTCCGGGGCTGCCCGGGGTGTGTCCGATGCGGAAGTCATCCGGGCCTGCTCATCGCCCACGGATCGAACCGGGATCCGCTGCCTTGCGTCCAATCCTGCAGGCTGCATCGCAGCAGGGGGGAGGACGGAGCACCCACTCCACCCGTTACCCCGCCATTGCGATGGGGCCCTTTCGGGAGCGACGAACCTCTCCTGTCGCGCGAAAGCAGACGGGGCCGTTCAGCGGCTGCTCCCCCCGCTCTCCTCGGTTGTGCAGGCCCTAAAGCAACAGGCGGGGGAGGAGGCTCTGCCCCTCTCCCGCCTGTGATGGACTCCAGGGGAGATCGTCGTTGCCTTCCCCGAGGGCCTTGGGCTCAACCCCTTCCTGAGAGTGCGGGTGGAAGGTTCGCCCCCTCCCCCGCGAGGGTGCCGCTATCCCGGAGAGGGATCCCTCTCCTCCCGTCTCGCCTCAAGGCGCTTTCTCTGGAACGAACCGCAGGGATGCCGAGTTCATGCAGTAGCGCTTTCCCGTGGGCGGGGGGCCGTCGTCGAAGACGTGCCCCAGGTGGGCGCCGCAGAGGGCGCAGCGCACCTCGATGCGGCGCATCCCGCCCGAGAGATCCTCCTCCGTTCGGACGTTCAGCTCCGATACCGGAGCCCAGAAACTGGGCCAGCCGGTCCCGGACTCGAACTTGGTATCGGAGCGGAAGAGGTCGATGCCGCAGACGGCGCAGTGGTAGATCCCCTTCTCGTGGAAGTCGTTGTACCTGTTGGCGAACGGGGGTTCGGTGCCCTTCCGGCAGGCGACGCGGTAGGTCTCCGGCGGGAGGATCCGCCGCCACTCTGCGTCGCTCCTGCGGATCCTGCGGCGGTTCTCGACCTGTCCCGTGCGGGCACTGTATATGGGAACCATCCCGGCTGCATGCTCCTGGGCCATGGCTGTCTCACCACTGCCCATGGTGGCGATCGAGGATAAGAGCCTTTGTTTCTGCCCTCTCGGGGTCTGCCTCGTTGAGCATGCCCAGGATCCAGCGTCGGGGCCCAGGGTCTCTCCTGGAGCCGCCGGGCTCCTCCCGGGGCGGATTCATGTGAATCTTTATCCCTCATGAGCATACAGACGCATGGAGCCGGTTACTGTTAACCGCAGGGGGCGTGGAATGCCGACGGATGAAGAATTGAGGGCCCTGGCACGGGAGAGCGTGCAGGAGAAGATCGGGTTTTACATTCATTTCGCCATCTATGCGACCGTAAATCTCTTTCTCATCGTTCTCTGGTGGTTCGGAGGCGGGATCGGCACATTCCCCTGGTTCATCTTTCCGCTCTTCGGGTGGGGCGCCGGGATCGTGGTCCACTACTTCGGTGCGTTCCGGGGGAAGGCGTACGTGGAGCGGATGGCAGAACGGGAGTACCAGCGTCTGAAGCGGGGAGAGCGGTAGGTCGATCCCCGCTGCCGGTCGGCCATCGATCCTCTCTCCTCCCGCGTTCGAGAGCGGGGCTTCGCATGCAAGAACGACGAACAGGGGCCGATCAGGGGTTCCTGCACCCATTGTCGCAAAACAGCGCGCTGACGCAGGCTGACTGCCCGGTAAGCGGATCCTGCGTTTATTTCCGATACCGGACCCTGTAAGAGGGAAAGAGATCGCACCCGCCCTGGCCGATGGAATTCTGCATGGCCGCATCGGAGGTGCCGCGGAGATCGCTCCGTGGGAGAAGGCATCCCGGCATCGCCAGAACGAATCGTGTTCGTTCTGGATCTGTCCTGATAAACGTCCCCGGAAGTTGGGATAGGGGAATCTTTTTTAACACGGGAGATATTGAGCCTAATAACAGGAGCAGGGTGATATGATTCAACCGCTACCGATAGAGAAGTACCGCAATATCTTCGATCCGGCGAAGATACAGTGCGCCAGCACCGAGGAGATGCGGCCGCTCGAGGAGATCATCGGGCAGGAGAGGGCGCTGCGGGCACTCCGGTTCGGCCTGGAGATAAAGCAGCCCGGGTTCAACGTCTACGCAGCCGGTGCCCAGGGGACCGGGAGGAGAACGGCGGTCCAGAGTTTCCTGGACCAGATCAAGAAGGAGAAGCCCCGGGGGAGCGACTGGATCTACGTCCACAACTTCGCGAACCCCTACGAACCGAACGCAATCCGCATGCCGCCGGGCATGGGCGAACCCTTCAAGAAGGATATGGCCAGTTTCATCGAAGAGGCCAAACGGACGCTCCCGAAGGTCTTCCAGAGCGAGGAGTACGCGACCCGCCGGGACGAGGTCCTCGGGGCCCTCCAGGCGAAGAGAAACGAACTCCTGGCGGAGATGAACAAGAGAGCCGAAGCGAAGGGATTCTTAATCCAGCCGAGCCCCGCGGGCATCCTGGCGATTCCCATCGTCGGGGGCCAGCCGCTGCCGCAGGAGGAGTTCCTCGCCCTGCCGCCCGAGCAACGGGAGGAGATCCAGCGGAGGCGGGAGGAGCTCAACGTCGATTTCCGGGACGTTTCGCGGCAGATCCAGGAGATCGAGCGGCAGGGTGCCGAGGCGGTCGAGAACCTGAACCGCGAGGTGACGCTCTATGCGATCGGCTACCTGCTCACGCATCTAAAAGAGAAATACAGCGCGATCGAAGAGATTCCCCTGTATATCGAGGCCGTGCAGAAGGATATCCTGGAAAACCTTGAAATCTTCCTGGGTATACCTCAACAGCAGCAGCAACAGGCCCCGTTCCAGATCCAGGCGATGCTGCAGCAGCTCCAGGAGCAGGTGTTCCGGAAGTACGAGGTGAACGTGCTCGTGGGCCACGGCAGCGACGAGGGGGCGCCGGTGGTCTACGAGCAGAACCCGACCTACCAGAACCTCTTCGGCAAGTTGGAGAAGGAGGTTCAGTTCGGGGCGCTCACCACGGATTTCACCATGATCCGCCCCGGCTCCATCCACCAGGCGAACGGCGGCTACCTCCTCCTGAACGTCGAGGATCTCTTCCGCAGCCCGACGGCCCAGTTCTCCTGGGAGGGCTTGAAGACCGCGCTGAAGACCGGGAAGATCCAGATCGAGGAGCCCGGAGAGCGATGGGGGTTCATCACGGTGAAGACGATCAAGCCCGAGCCGATCCCGCTCGACCTGAAGGTGGCCCTGATCGGCACGCCGGAGATCTACCAGATCCTCTACATGGCCGACCCGGACTTCAAGGAGCTCTTCAAGGTGAAGGCCGATTTCGACATCGTCATGGACCGCAACGATGAGAACGCCAACAAGTACGCGGACTTTGCCTGCAACCTGGTGCGGGAGAACAGCCTGAAGCACCTGGACCGCGGGGCGATCGCCAAAGTGGTCGAGTACGGCTCCCGCATCGCCGAGGACCAGCTGAAGCTCTCAACCCGATTCGCTGCCATCGCCGACATCGTCCGCGAGGCGCATTTCTACGCTCTTCAGGAGGGCGCCGATCAGATCACCGCCTCCCACATCAACCGCGCGATCGAGGAGAAGATCTACCGCTCCAACCTCGTCCAGAAGAAGATCGAGGAGTACATCGAACGCGACATCTTCTTGATCGACACCGAGGGAACCCGGACCGGCCAGGTAAACGGGCTCTCGGTGATGAGCGTGGGGGACTTCGCCTTCGGCCGCCCGTCCCGGGTCACCGCGAGCATCGGGATCGGGCGGGAGGGGATCATCGACATCGAGCGGGAGTCGGCGATGGGGGGCCCCATCCATACCAAGGGGGTCCTCATCCTCTCCGGTTACCTCAACAACAAGTACGCCACGGACAAGCCCCTGACCCTCTCGGCACGGCTCGTCTTCGAGCAGAGCTACTCCGGGATCGAAGGCGACTCCGCCTCCAGCACCGAGCTCTACGCCATCCTCTCCGCCCTCTCGGACCTGCCCATCAAGCAGTACCTCGCCGTCACCGGCTCGGTGAACCAGAAAGGGGAGGTCCAGGCCATCGGCGGCGTCAACGAGAAGCTCGAGGGATTCTTCGAGGTATGCAAGGCGAAGGGGCTGAACGGCAACCAGGGCTGCCTGATCCCCGAGAGCAACGTCCAGAACCTGATGCTCAAAGAGGAGATCGTCGAGGCGGCAAGGGCGGGCAAGTTCAGGATCTACCCGGTGAAGACCATCGACGAGGGGATCGAGGTGCTGACCGGCGTTCCCGCCGGCGAGCGGCAGGCGGACGGATCGTACCCCGAGGGGACCGTGAACTACCGGGTCGACAGGCGGCTCAAGGAGATGGCCGAGACCCTGAAGGAGTACCAGCCGTTCGGGCTCCCGGCACGGTAATGGTGCAGCGGTGGACGGGGCCTGCGGACCCCGAGGGGCGTTTCGGATCTTCCCTTATTCCTCAATGCGGCAGTGCGAAAAGGACGTATCGGTGCCGGGATGGCGGTGAAACCTGCGATGAGAAAGATAGCCGCCCCCCTCCTTACCGTCGGTCTGTTCTGCGTTGCCGGCTGCCTTACTTCTTTCTACGAGGAGCCTGCCGTGACTGTGGAGGGCCTCGAGATCGTGGATATCACGCCGGGCAGCCCGGGGCTCCTCCTGCACCTGAACATCAGCAATCCCAACCCCCTCGGGGCCACCCTGGATCGGGTATCGTTCGACCTTTATCTTATCGAGGACGGCAGGCGGGTCTTTCTGGGACATGGGGAGCGGGGAGGTTTCGAGATCCCGCCCCGGGGTTCAACGGCCGTCGCCGTTCCGGTCACCCTGGATAACCGGAGCCTGATCCAGGCCCTGCTGCTGGCTCTACGGGCCGGTACGGTCACGATTGCAGTGGAGGGTTCGGCCACCCTGGATCTCGGCGTCACCGCTTTCGAGGTGCCGTTCAACCAGACTACAGAGCTGCACCTTCGAGGGTGAAGACGAGAGGAGACGGCCTCGGCATGGTATCACCTTCACCCGCATATGGCGGAACGGATCCTTCGAAGGATTGGAAGACGTCATCTTTGCAGTTGGAGAACCGGAAGAAGTCCGGGAGCATCGAGCGGAACTGATGGTGCGGCTCAGGCTCCCCGCCGCATCCGCGGTCGAATGAAAATTTAATATACAATACAATAGATAAAAACACTACAATTTAATTGGGGGCACTCCATGTTGCCCTGAGAAAAAACTCTTGGTGTCCCTATGGTCAGCAGTGCCCGGCTCGTTCTGGTTCTCGTTCTCCTGGCAGGGATGCTCGCTCCGGGTTCTGCGTTCTCCGTACTCTCCATGGATGTATCCCCTGCAGAGGGCGTTCAGCCGAAGGATCCAATCCAGGTATCGGGAACGCTGCAGCTGGCATCCCCGGGCACTCAGGGCTTTCCCGCCAACCATACCCTGAACTTCTCCACCGATCTGCTCAAGGCCGCATGGAACTTCACCATCGTTGTGGACGGCGTCTCCCGCCAGAATCTCGAACTTCGAGGAGGCGAGGCAGTGCTGTACGGCTTCTCCCTCTCCTACCCGAACGATACCCCGGTCCAGGTGGAGATCGGGCTGGAGGGGAGCGTCCCGCCGAATGCGTCCCCCTCGCTCACCGCCATCCAGGTCCAGGAGATGGACGAACAGGGCCTTCCCCTGCCGGGAAGCGCCTACAGCAGGGCCATCCGCGTGATCCGCCCTCCCGCCCCTCCGCCGACGACCGCCCCGGAGCCCACCACGCTGCCCCTGCCCTCGCCTTCCCCCACAGCCACAACGGAGCCGCCCCCGGCATCGCTCCCCACGACCCCCCCTCCTGAACCTACCCCGCTCCCGCAGCCGACGACCCCCGTCCCGACGGAGACCGCAACTCCCGTTCCCCCGGGAGGGGGGGCGTTCCCCGTCCTTCCACTCGCCATCCTGGTACTCGTCGGGATCGCCCTGCTGGCGGGAGGCAGCCTGGTGCAGAGGCGGAAGGGTGCAGGAGGAGCGGGGGGACCGTCCCCGACCCTTCCTGCCCCGCCTCCTATCCTGAACAGATCCTGGGACTCCTGGTGGCAGCATCTGATCCCGGAGGGCTCGGACATCCAGGCGGGAACCCTGGATGCCGTATTCCGGATCGCCCTCGAACTCGCCCTGGAGGGGCGGGAGGGGCGGAAGGTCGGTACCGCGTTTGTCGTAGGGGATGCCGATGCGGTGCTGGCGCACTCGCGCCAGCTGATCCTGAACCCCTTCGAGGGGCATCCTCCCGAGGATCGCAGGATCACCCGCCCCGAGATGCGGGAGGCGATCAAGGAGCTGGCGCAGCTCGACGGCGCTTTCGTCGTCCAGGGAGACGGCACCATCGCAGCAGCGGCGCGATACATCACGGTCGACACGAGTCTCGTCCGCCTGCCGTCGGGCTTCGGCACCCGCCACTCCTCCATCGCCGCCATCACGCGGATGACCCGTTCCATCGGGATCGTGGTCTCCCAGAGCGGCGGGAAGATCTCGATCCTGCGTGACGGGAAGCTCCTGAGGACGGTCAGCCCGTTCTCGCAGAACCCCCCTCAGCCGCACAGCTGAAAAAAAAGTGTATTGCACCCCGCCGCTCCACCGAAACCCTGATATCCCTGCCATTCTCCAGTAACCTCCCATGAAACGGCATGCGATCTTCATCTTGCTGGGGCTCGCGCTCCTGCTCCTCTGCACGGGGTGCACCACGGCGCCTCCCGCGAACGCCACCCCGACCACGCCCGCCGGCAACCAGACGGTCTGCACGCAGGATGCCGACTGCGTTCCGGCCCAGTGCTGCCACCCGACCTCCTGCACCGTCGCTGCGGAAGCCCCGAACTGCAGCGGTGTCGTCTGCACGCTCAGCTGCGAGGGGCCGATCGACTGCGGGGTCGGCCACTGCGGCTGCGTGAATGGCACCTGCCTGGTGATCCCCGGTCCGGGGAACATTTCGCAGAAGTGATCCCCGAAGACAGCACCGGGTTGCGGCGGACGATGCGCATCCCCGTAACACCGAGCTGGTAGCGCACGCTGAAGAGGCGCTGGAACTCTTTTTGGCCATGATGCCGGGAACCCGTGCAGCATCCCCCGGGGCGACCCGTTGCGCACGGTTTCCCGATACCCCTGGCGGAGCTCAAGGTGGAGACCGTACATCATACGGCACCCCACGGATAGTTCACACCATGCTCCCCCGCATCGAACCCAAGACCTCCCTCTCTCCCAGGAAGTGGCCGCCGCCCTCCGCCATGTCCTCTACGACGACATCGCCACACACGCCGTGGTCTCCCTCACGGGAGGCGTCTTCATGGCTGCCTTCGCCCTCCCGCTCGGGGCCTCAAACCCGATGATCGGGATCCTGGCGGCGCTCATCCAGATTCCCGCTGTCTGCGCGATCAACCGCGTGCGGAACCGCCGCCTGATCCGCCTTTTGACATCAACGGCTGCACGAACGCCATGGCTCGGCATCGCGGCCCTGCCCCCCCTTCTTCGACGCGAAGCTCGCCCTTCCTCTCTTCGTCCTCATGACCGGCCTCTATGCGGCCATATCCCCTATCGGAGGCTGCAGGTGGAGCTCCCGGACGCGGGACCTCGTCCCCCGGGAGACCCTGGGTTCGTTCTTCTCCCGCAGGTGGACCCTCGCCCTCCCGGTCGGGATCGTGCTCTCCCCGGCTGCGAGCGCCTTTCTGGACTGGTGGAAGCTCGGGCATCCCGAGGGTGTTCCTGTCGGCTACTCCATCATCTTCGTCGGAGGCGTGCTCTGCGGATACATTGGGATCTGCATGCTCGGCCGGATCCCGGAGCCCGCGCTGCAGGGGGAACGAACAGAGTTCTCTCTGCGATATTTTCCGCCGGTCCCTCAAGGGCGAGACCTTCCGCAACCTGATCGTCTTTCTTGCCCTCGGGAGCTTCGCGGCGAACCTCGCGGCCCCCTTATTCACCGTCTACCTCTTCCAGAACATCGGGCTCTCCATCACCGAGGTGATAGGGCTCTCTGTCCTCTCGCAGGTGGCGAGCGTCCTCTCCTACCCCAGAAGGGGGAGGATGATCGACCGCTACAGCAACAAGACCCGCCCTCTCCCTGGCCGGCCCGCTCTTCATGCTGGCGATCCCGGGGTGGACCTTCGCCACCGTGCCGGGACCGAACTCGTATACCGCCCTTCTCCTCATCCTCATTCACGGGGTGATGGGGCTCTCCACCGCCGGTGTAACCCTCGCCGGCGGCTACATCGGGATGAAACTCGCACCCCGCGAGACGGCGAAGGCGCAGCTGGCCGTGATCGGCGTGGTCAACTCCTTTGTCGCCGGGGTCGCGCCGGCGCTCGTCGGACTCTGCGTGGACTTCTTCGCGGCCCGCGAGCTCGCCTGGAAGGATCCGTCTGCGGTCTATGCGGTTCCCACGCTCTCGCTCCAGGACTGGGACTTCTTCGTCCTCGCCTTTGCCATCGGGCTCTTCTCCCTGCACCGTCTCGCCTGCGTGCGCGAGAGCGGGGAGAGGGACCGGTCCATCGTCGTGCACCGATCGTCCAGGTGCTGCGGGAGATGCGGAACTTCTCCACGGTCGGGGAGCTCCGCTATATGCTCCACATTCCGCTATCGGCGGGATTTACGGCTGAAGAGAAGAGGGCTGGAACGGCTCTCCTGAATCGCGGCGTGACGGCTCCCGGGAGAGTGGCATGCTCCTGAAGAAGGTGGCCCTTCGATGGCGGATCAGGTCTCGATTGCCGCCTGCTGCTCCAGAGCCTGCACCTGCCTCTCGCATACCCGGGCCTCGGCAACCATGCCCATCCGCTGGCAGGTCCGCCCACGAGCCTTCCAGGCCTCGATGCACCCCGGGTCCAGCTCGATCGCCTCGGTAAAGCAGCGGATTGCCTCGCGGGCTCGGCCCATCCGCTCCAGGGCAATTCCCCTATTGGTCCGGAACAGGGGATCCCTGGGCTGCAGGGCGATCGCCAGATCGTAGCATCCGAGGGCTTCGTCGTACCTCCGGAGGTTGCAGAGGCAGTTGCCCTTGTTGATCCAGGCCCGGACCTGATTGGGATCGATCGCCAGGATGCGGTCGTAGCAGCGGATCGCCTCGCCGTACCTTCCGGCCCGGGCGTGGGCGGTCGCCTCCCCGTTCAGGTTCTCGAGCGTCGTGCCCGTGCTCACCGTCTCGATCTTCTTCTGCGGGGGGCGGGAGCGGATCGGGTGCTTCCGCACGGTCCCGGTGATCTGTGCCAGCAGTCCCATGTGCTACCTTTTTGAAGAAGGGAATGCCAGGATAAATACTTTCCAGAACGGTCCCGGTCGATAGCAGGGATTCAGGCGCGGCCTTTCGCCCGAACGGGGCAGGAACCCCTCGGATCGCCGCGGATGCCCCGGGTCCGGTTTCGGGACCCGGGAGGGCGGCACCGTCGCCCTCTCGATGAACGGCAGGGGGATCCGCCGAGCGGCGTGAGGGGATGCGGCATCACAGGAGCCGGAACACGATCAGGATCCCGCCCAGCCAGATCAGGAGCGCAGCGATCAGGGCGGGGGCGAACGAGAGCCGCTGCAGGAGGAGGTAGAGCGAGGCCAGGAAGAGGACGAAGGGGATCGCGAAGAAGAGCGAGGACTCCACCAGGCTCTGCGTGATCTCGTGGGTTGTCTCGAGGCGTGTGAAGATGAACGCGAGAATGGTGGCGATCGGTGCGACGGTGAGGAGGCCCCCGAACCGGGGATCGATGTACTCCGCGAGATACGGAACCCCGACGACGATCAGACCCCCGACGATGAATCGGAGGGCGGTATAGAGATACTCCATGGTGAAGAGAAGGATGCGCCCCAGATATTAAGGGATCCCTGGCGCCGCCGTCCTCTCCGGCCGAATGGACGCCCCGAACGTCCGATGCGGCCCTGATGTCCAGGGGAGAGGCTGCTGGATGCTGCCGTTGCACCTCCGCGTGGAATTGGTGAACCTGCTCGCGGATGAGCTGCCGTTTCGATTCTCCCCCCGTAAGGGGGGCCAGGGGCTGCACGATCGGGCAGGCATCCGGTGCAGATGGTTTCCGGCAGGCGGATGCGGGACTGATGTCTGCCAGGGGCCGGACCTCGATACAACAAGGCTGTACAAGCGTCGGATAGGAGCGCGCCGGGCAATTCAGCCATAGAATGAAGAAATAGACGTTTAATGCAGTTTTCACATACCCCTGCAGAACCGTCGCGATGGTTATGGATCGGACCCTCCCGGGAGTGTGAAGCCTCCGGAGAGCGACCGAAGCGTCAGGGAGTTTCATGCCAGTCGATCCCCGGCGGCGGTTCCCCGACGGCACCATCGGGGGTATTTCATCCGGCATTTTCAAAGGATTGGAAAAAATCAATTAGAAATATATTTATATTATTTTTTATTATTGTATCATTTAATAATGATATATTTAAATATTACTAAATATCAAATTATAATTTAACTTCTGTTGCTAATATGGTGACATAATATTGGTTTTCAGGTAGATTTATATAATTAAATATCAGACGCAGTGTTGTCGCAGTCCCGGAGGTGACAGCGCCCCTCGCACCATGCACCTGCCGACCCCCAGACAGGTGCAGCTGCTCTACACCGTGCAGACTGGATCCCTCCTGCACGATCTCGCCTCCGGGGACGATCGGCAATGCGGGGAGGGGCTCAAGCCCTCCCCGGGAGATGATGCGAAATGAAACGCTACCTCATCGCGGGCCTGATGATAGGCCTCTGCATCCTGGCTGCTTCAGTGTCGGCTGCCAATCCAACCCCTCTTGATGTTACGAGTACAGCCGCTGGCTTCTGGGAAAGGACGATCACGTATGACTGGACTGTAGAGAAATCCTCCGATCTCGACACCCTTACGCTGGGAGTCGGAGAGTCAGGTTCTGTCAATTACACTATCGATGCAACGCGAACGGAAGTGTCGAATGTTACACGGTATGGCGTCCGCGGGCAGATTAACGTGACCAATACTCATGAAAGACACACCACAGCCGACCTGACCATTGTCGATCAGGTGCAGTACAGGCTTAGTACAGGTTCCTGGCGGGATTTATCGGGAGCATCCCAGACGATCAGACCGGCCCAGTTAGGCCCCAAAGAAATGGGCACCTATTCGTTTGAAATTGAATTCACTCCTGTAGCAGGCGCTTTAAAATATCGCAACAAGGTAATTGCTACGGTAGCCTCCCCGAATAACGATCATATGAATTCATCCGAGTTTGCTTCCCCGACTCTTGAGATCATCTACATCGATGACGAGGCCGATGTAACCGACGCACTCACCTGCCCTGACGGTTTCAGCTGCACCTCTGGTCCGGATTCCTTGCATTTCACCGACACAGGTTACAGTGAATACTCGATTACCATTGCGAATGTCGATGCACTCTGCGAGCAAACTGTCGATCTGATGAACACCGCCACCCTGACCGAGAGCGATTCCGGAGAGATCTGCTCTGACTCCGTCACCGTCACTATCTCAACCGGAGTCTGCCCGACCACTGGATGTACCTACGGTGTCGGTTACTGGAAGAACCGTGGTGGTTTCGGACCCCAGGAAGACATGATAACCGGGTTGCTGCCTCTCTGGCTTGGAACCGCATCGGCTGGTAAGAGTATCGAGGTGGGCACGACACCGGATGCCGTGTACATCCTCTCCAGCGAGGAGCACGGGACCAACTCGAACGGCATCGTCAACCTCTACGCCCACCTGCTGGCCACCAAGCTGAACGTCGCGAACGGGGCCGATGGCACGGCAATCGTAGACGCCGTGGGAGCAGCGGACGAGTTCCTGGCATCCCATGACAAAGACGATTGGGGCACGCTGTCTAACGGCGACAAGGGCAGTGTAAGGAGTTGGAAGGACACTCTGGAGAGCTACAACGAAGGGTTAATCGGGCCGGGCCACTGTCTTGCGGAGTGATGGTGCATGAACCCTATCCATTTTTTAAGAAGCGTATTTTCTACGCCTATTCCCCCTGCACTGCACATGGGCCGCCCCCTTGAGATCCCCTGCCTGATCCAGGGAGAGAGACGGTCCTATCGGGCCGCGGTCGGGGCTCCTCTGGACTCCTCCCCGGACGCGATCGAATCCGGCCGGTCCCCGCGATAGATTCGTGGGATTCTGAAAAGATCCAATCTCTATTTTTATCCTCTCTCCGACCCTGTCTGGCGTTCACGATGGCGGCAGATCTATTTGGCTCATCGATTCGCGGCCCGCATGGGGAGGGCAGGATATCCTCCCATAGATGGTCTATCGAGGGAGAGGGTGTTCTGGCTTTGCTGGGGGAGGGGGGTGCACCCCCCTCCCCCAACTGCCCCCACCCCTGCGTGTGATAAGCCTTACTCTGGAATGATAAAGAGATTTTTTCGTCACCCTTGCGAGAATGTTCCCGAGGCCGAACCAGACCTCAGGGGACACCTATTCTCGCTCCTCATATAGGCATAGGCCTATCACACCAGGGGGGGGAGGGGCTCAGGGGAGGGGGCGGCGCCCCCTCCCTGTACTATGCTATGAGCACAGTGACGCGAGGAGAATCGTTCAGGCATGCCCTGGGATCTATGACTGTTCCCACGTGCGGAGTAGCGCCTCGCAAGTGGGGATCATCCGGGATGTCCCCGTCAGTCCAGTTCCATCGGACCGTTAACCAGACAGGGGCAAAGCCCCCTCCCACGAGTGTGTAAGAAATCCCAGAGAGGGATTCGGCTCTTCCGACAGGTCGCCTTTTCCTAATTTTTCCAGCCACCATAACCGCAAGCTGCAACTATTTAGGGAGCGGGAGCATACAGATCGGTCTGCAAAACAGAATGACCCCGCCGATCGACATCGACACCCTCGAAGGCCTCACCTCGGAAGAAGTTGCCAGGCGGCACGAGCGGGAGGGCTACAATGAGCTTCCCCAGGCGGAGAAGAGAAATACCCTCTCGATCCTGCTGGAGGTCTTCCGTGAGCCGATGTTCCTGCTGCTGGTCGGCGCCGGGTCCATCTACTTCTTCCTCGGCGACATCCAGGAAGGGCTGATGCTGCTCTTTTTTGTCTTTGTCATCATCGGCATCACCGTCTACCAGGAGCGGAAGACGGAGAACGCCCTCCAGGCCCTCCAGAACCTCTCCAGCCCGCGGGCGCTGGTGATCCGGGACCACACCCGGCAGCGCATCCCGGGGCGGGAAGTGGTGCGGGGCGACCTCATCCTCCTCTCGGAGGGGGACCGTGTACCGGCCGATGCCCGCATCCTGGACTCGAAGAACCTCCTCGTCGACGAGTCGATCCTCACGGGCGAATCCGTGCCGGTCCGCAAATTCCCCGGTGAAGTGGGCGGTTATTCGCAGCCGGGCGGAGAGGATCAGCCGCAGGTCTACTCCGGCACCCTGGTTGTCCAGGGGCGGGGGCTCGCCGAAGTGACAGCGATCGGCAGGAACACCGAGATCGGGAAGATCGGCAGGACCCTCTCGGAGGTCGGCGTGGACGAGACCCCGCTCGAGAAGGAGACCCGCTGGATCGTGCGGAACATCGCCGCCATCGGGCTCGGTCTCTTCCTGATCACGGTCGTCGTCTACGGCGTAACAAGGTTCGACTGGATCGGGGGGCTGCTCGCCGGCATCACCCTGGCGATGGCCATCCTCCCGGAGGAGTTCCCGGTGGTCCTGACCGTCTTCCTCGCCCTCGGGGCATGGAGGATCTCCCAGAACCGGGTGCTGACCCGGCGCGTGACGGCCATCGAGGCGCTCGGTTCGGCGACCGTGCTCTGCGTGGACAAGACCGGAACGCTCACCGAGAACCGGATGCGCGTCGTCGAGCTCATGGCGAAGGGGGAGCGCTGTGATGTATCGGCCCTGCAGGATCCCTCTCTCCCGGAATTCTGCCACGAGCTGGTGGAATACGCCATCCTCGCCAGCAAACGGGATCCCTTCGACCCGATGGAGAGGGCGCTCGTCAGCCTGGGGCAGGATGGGCTGGCCGGAACCGAGCACCTGCACGCCCGCTGGGAGCTGGTGGAGGAGTACCCCCTCTCGCGGGAGCTCCTGGCGATGTCGAACGTTTGGCGTTCGCCGGACGGTCAGGAGTACGTCATCGCCGCCAAGGGGGCACCCGAGGCGATCGGGGACCTCTGCCATCTCTCCAAGGCGGAGCTGGAGGAACTCTCCCGCCAGGTGCAGTCCCTGGCCGGCGACGGGCTGCGGGTGCTCGGGGTGGCAAAATCCTCCTTCCGGATCGGCGAGCTGCCCACCGGGCAGCACGAGTTCCCCTTCGCCTTCCTCGGCCTGATCGGGTTCCTGGATCCGGTCCGCCCGGGGGTTCCGGATGCAATCGCCGAGTGCCAGTCGGCCGGCGTGCGGGTGATCATGATCACGGGCGACTATCCTGCCACCGCCATGAAGATCGCGTCCCAGATCGGGCTCGGCACGCAGCGGGACTGTCTTACCGGTCCGGATGTGGAGATCCTGCCGCCGCAGGAGTTCCGCGAGCGGATCAACCGCGTATCCGTGATTGCCCGGGCGGTGCCGGAGCAGAAGTTAGCGATCGTCTCGTCTCTTAAGGAAACGGGGAACACCGTCGCGATGACGGGGGACGGCGTGAACGACGCCCCGGCCCTGAAGGAGGCCGACATCGGGATCGCCATGGGTGCCCGGGGCACGGATGTCGCCCGGGAAGCGGCCTCCCTCGTCCTCCTGGACGACGCCTTCTCCTCCATCGTGGCAGCGATCCGGATGGGGCGGAGGATCTTCGACAACCTTCGCCGGGCCATGGCCTACATCATCGCCGTCCACGTCCCTATTGCAGGCATGTCCCTCCTCCCCATCATATTCGGCTGGCCTCTCGTCCTCCTGCCCGTGCACGTCGTCTTCCTGGAACTGATCATCGATCCCGCCTGCTCCATCGTCTTCGAGGCAGAAGAGGCCGAACCCGATCTCATGCAGCGGCCTCCGCGCGCCCGCGGCGAGTCGATCCTCAACCGCAGTTCGGTGCTGCTGGCGCTCGTCCAGGGCGGAGTGGTGCTGCTCGCCCTCCTGCTGGTCTTCTCCCTGCTGACGACCCGCGGTCTGGATGTGGACGAAGCCCGGGCCTTTACGTTCACCAGCATCGTGATCGCGAACCTCGGGCTGATCGCGGTCAACCGCTCCTGGTCGAGCACGCTCGTCTCAACCTTTAAAAGGCCCAATCGTGCACTCTGGGTGGTGATCGCCGCTGCCGTGTTCTTCCTGGGGCTGGTCCTCACGATCCCCGCCCTCCGTGCACTGTTCCAGTTTGCACCGCTCGACGGGATGGAGATGGCATCGGCCATCGCCGTCGGGATCGCGAGCGTCTTCTGGTTCGAGATTTTCAAGCGCGTACGCCGGAGGAGAGCGGCCCGGTAAGTGTGGAATGGGGAAGGACTTCTGGGATTAGCTGCGCAGTTTCGGCGAGTTGAACCAGAGCCCATGAATCTGGTGGGACGGATCCCCCTTCCTGAATACAACACGGACATCCACGCCCTGCTCCCGCTCGAAATCCGCCTTGTAGTTCACGGCGATGTAGTCCCCGCTCTGTGTCACGACGGGGCTCCCGCGGGATACATACAGGCCGATCCGGGATACCACCTTCTCCCGTGTCCCGGCGAACCGGGCCTCGGTCAACCCTTCTCGTATCTGCGGGCTGAAATCCTGCGAGTACTGCGTGTAGTTGTTCTCGTTGAATCCCAGCAGGAGATTGTCGGCGATCGGCTCTGCGTATGCCAGCACCTCAGCCGCCTCGCCGGCGGGAAGCTCCGCATTCTGGCCGATGCAGCCGGCGGTCAGCACCCTGAAGGTCGCCAGAACTGCTGGGAGGAGAGCCCATGGGATTTTCATCATCATCCCTTGGATTCCGCATTATTAACGTCTTTATAATCCCGGGCCCGGTTCGTTTCCGACTGACGGAGGAGCTGATCTGCAGAGATCCGCCATCGGGTGGAACTGCCTCTTCGGGCAGGAGATGGAAGATTCGAGCGGTTCTCCCTTCGGGAGCTCGGGTATCCGCGATCCTCCGTGGAGGGAGGAGGGATTCCGGCATCCGCCTGTTCCACCGGACGGACCGGGGGGTGCCTCGTCAGCCTGCGCCGGGAGAACCTCTGTGGAGGGTCACGGCACGCATACCGGAGGAACCGGCGGAGGTTGGCAGGAGCCCTGGAGCATTCGCGTGGTGAGGGCCACATCGCCCTCTCCGAGGAACAGCAGGCGTTCGTTCTTCCCATCGCAGGGCTGCCGCGCGCGGCAGACGAGCGGACCCTAACGGACCCGCCATGGCGATGAGGGTTCTCTGAATACTGGACCGGGGATCCCGATCGCCCGGACGACTCTTCCGGGTGTCGCTGCAGAATCCGCCGGTGCGAGCGTCGCGAATACCTGCTTGCCACGCCATGCTGTGCAGCCCATGCCTCCAGAGAGATAGGCCGCACGGCGATCTCCCCCACTGTCCCGCACTGCGCTCCGCTTCGCCACCTGAAAGCAGACAGCGAACGGGATCTTCGGGGAAGAGAGCGGAGTTCATGCGCCCTTTCTCTGCGGCTGCGGCTTCGAGAAATGGCCGCTCTGCCGTCTCCTGCAGCGCGAGAATCCGCGCCGCGGAACCTCCGGGCAGAATCGCCGGCAGGCCTCCGTAGCCACGAGCAGCGGCCCCCGGCGGGCAGGCTGCTCCCTTCGGATAGTTCCTGGTTCCGGCAGTCCCGAAACATCTGCCGGACCTCTGCGGAGCCGGTATATCCCGGAACCGCCAGAGCAGGTCTCCACCGCTGCCGTCCATCGGGCAGATCCGCTGAGAAATTTAACCTCTACTCCGCTGCTGCCATATCGAGCCTAAACTCTACTACGCGGTTTTTTGCGGGCGTTCGAAGCAGCCGACGGCCCGGTCGGCTTCGACCCGCACGGGCGGGCGGTCTCTCGAAGTGCGAAGAACCCGGTGGAGATGCCGGCGATCTCCTGCCCGGGAGGGGAGAATCGCCCTCTCGATCCTCCCGCAGGGGGAGCAGGCCTCGCATTCGCTTGCCCGTGAGGTCCAGGGAGATCGGTCCGGCCATGCTGCGCCATACAGAGGTCGGAAACGACGGACGAACGCTCGCAGGATCGCCGCCGGGATATCCGCTCCCTGCGGGGCGGACGATCCCTGTCGAAGGGGGCAGAAGAAGGTGCGCCCCGCAGGGGCGATGCGCCAGCCGCTACCGGGTTTGCATCATCGTCTGTGGGATCGTCCCTGCCTGCAGTGCGGCGCCAGAGCTCCGCTCCGGTTGCGAGCGCCGCATTACCGCCTCGGGATATCCCATCGCCACCGGCATGCCCAGCACGTCGCATGCCCGCCATCCGCCTTCCACTGGATGGTGATCAGGCGGTGAGTCGCATTGCCGCAGTTCGGACAGGTGGACACCGGGGAGGATGCATCCTCCCTGACCCCCGCGTGCAGCAGGGACGTATGATCCCGAGGAGGATACTCCATGATAGACCGCTGCATTTCCAGAGTCACAGACCACCTCTGATGAATTACCTCTCTTGGAGAGAGATAGAATTTTCGCAAGGCGGTACTGCTTTGCACTCCCAGTGAAGATCTCATTATGCTCCCCGAATGGCACAGGGAAGGCCCCCGGGGAGTCCCCTCCGGGCGATGCGCCGATTCCGCCCGGAACCGCCATTCGGTGCGGGAAGTTCCCTCCCCGGCAGCGGCTGCCGTCTCTGTTCCCGGATTGGACACATTATTCTCGTGCGAGCTGGTTTGCGCGGCCACGTGAGGCCATTCAGGGTGCTGCAGTCAAAACCGGTATTCCCATGCTGAAGCGCATGTGCGGTGCGGGCGGGAAAGGCTGCCATTGCCGCCCGCACGCCGCGGCGGGGAACGGAGGCATACTCGCGAGAGCTCCTTTCGATGGGCGGCACGGATTCGCGGGGCATGGAGCCGCCCATGAGACTCTCCCGCTCGGGGGCGGGTTTCGCACGTCCCTGCCTTCGACACCGCGTCTCTTCCTGCATCGGCGAAGTGCGCGTCAGGGTTGCCGGGCGCCGATACCCTGCAGGGGCATCGGGATACTCTGGAGACCCGAGGGCCTATCCTGCCAGAACGCAGAGCATCCCGCTCGTCGAATCCTTGAGTAACAACTGTTCTGGGGGTTGATCACTTCTGTTTCGCCGCTGTGCGGCAGGCGCGCTTGTGGGCGGTGAAGGCAATGCGGTCGGCGAATTTTGCACCGCACCACTGGCACCGGAAATGGTTGTGTCTTCGCGTTTTCTGTAGCATCTCTCTTGTAATAGTTCACTTCCCGCGAATCGGCTGCGATCTCGCCAGTACATATTGAACCTGCATCACGTTAATACCTCCTGCGGGTAAACTCATCGACCTTCTTCAGCAGAAGCGCATCCTTCCACGGCTCTGTAACCCCCGCGAACCTCCCCCTGCCAGACGAAGGGAAGCGCTCTCATCAGGGGGACTGCCATTCCCGAAAGAGACGCTCTCCGGCGTATCATGCCCCTTCCCGCGGACCGTCCCCCTGTGCCGGGAATCGTGCGACAGGGTCAGCCCTGGCAGACAGCCTATCTGCAGGCGGGGTTCGCCGGCCCGGTGCATGTTCCGCATGTTCCGCCTTCGATGGGCCCCTCGAGTGAGACCCTTCCACCATACCCGGGTGGGGCGAACTGCGTGCATACCTTGAAGTGCGGCAGGGTCCAAGTGATATAGACAGTTTCCGCGGAAGGGCCGCCCTTCCAGGGTTCCGCGGAGGATAACCGCATGCAGGAGAGCGATTCGGGACGAACAGTGCGCGAAGGGGGCTCGGAGAGGGACGGGCGGTACAGGAACAGCATCCGCCCGGGATCCGCCGTACTGATTGTGGCCAAGAGAGATCAGCGGAGCGGAAAGCGGACGGAGGGCATAGTCCGGGAGATCCTCACGAATTCCGCCTACCATCCCCACGGCATCAAGGTGCGCCTGCAGGACGGGCGCGTCGGGAGAGTGCAGCGGATCCTGTGAGTCAGGCGTGATAAGCCCCATCCACGGGCAGAGGCAGGGCTATGGTCTCGACTGCCGATATGGCATACCTTCCCGGCATCGCTTTTCCGATCCCCCCTCATGCACCAGGGTACGACTGCATCGGGGATGGACCGGCCTGAACGGCGGCGTTCAGGGCGGTCTCTTCTTCCAACCCTCTTCGAACGCCAGGAGCGCCTCAGAAGGCTCCTCTCCCAGCTCCGTCAGGGCATCCGAGAGTCTATCCGTGATCCGGATCCGCCTTCCCGTCTTCTCACGGAACTCTTTCGCGAGGAAGGCGGCGTGCTGGCGGAAGGTGTTGTCCCGGCTCACCAGGATCAGGTCGTCCCGCACATGCCTCAGGAGCAGCTCCCAGTTCAGCTCGTCCCCCAGGGTGTTCTTCCCCTGGCTCGTGGGAGGATTGCCGATCAGTTTTCTGCGGTGAGCCCGCTCGACATCCCCGTCCGTCCATTCGAACAGCGGCAGATCCTCGAACAGGCGGGAGATCGCACTGTATACGGGATCATGGGCCGGGTCTGCCATCATCCGGTGGACTTCGTCCAGGAGGGATGCGACGGCGAGGTTGTAGGCATCCGCAGTCTCCTTCATCGAGGAGAACGCCTGCGTCTGCTGCAGGAAGAAGGGCGTCTGCAGCAGGGATACTCCGCCCTCTTCGATGCGTGCGGCGTTTCGGAAGAGAATCCTGTCGCGGTTCCGGAGGAGCTCGTCGAGGACGACACGGGTCGCCACAAGGCTGGATCTGACCTTCCGGAGGTCCGCGCATATGCAACGGGGATCTGCGTCCGCATCGTAGAGGCCCAGAAGCACGTTGGTATCCAGGAAAATGCGCGGCATCGTGCGCGTTTGAGTACTGCATCGCAGATAAGGATTTGGGGCTCCGCGGCGAATCGGTGTCCCTGCCGCACCGTCGGGAGGGGCGGTCGATCGGGCCCATCGCTGCCTGACGGTTCGGGAACGGGAGATCTCCCCGGTCCTTCTTCCCATCGCGCGACAGCCCTATGGGATGCAGGGCGGGAAATCTGTTGGCACCGCCCCCTCGGAAAGATGCGGATACGGATCATCAGCACGCGGGGAAGGGGCGCGGAAGTATCGAGCCGGGCGGCACGAACCTCGTGCAGCGCGCCCGGATATCGGCTACCGCCGTATCGTGCCCTGTCCCCCCCTCGCTGCAGCATTGGAGCGGGTGAATGCATCGCCGCATTCAGCACCGGCAGAAGAGGATCCGATACCGCATTTGCCCCCTCCTGCATCGCCCGAACTTGTCTCACGATTCGCGCGCGAGAGTCACGGCCAGCTTCCGTGCCGCCTCCCTTGCCTTTGCCTCCGAGATATAGTAGCCGGTCCGTCCCCGCTTTCTGCCGCTCGCATCGAAGAGCTCCACGTAGTAGCCCCGCTCCTGGCGGGAGAACTGGATCTCCCCAACAATCCCCCCGGCATACGCTTCCATGGGATACGGTTGCCGTATGGACATATGAGGGTGTCGGGACCGCATGTGCCGCCGGCTCCCTCTTCAGGCAGGAGCCGTTCCGTTCGCGGGATTGATGATCACGATCTCGGGACGCGAGTTGAACCGCAGATCCACGCCGGCGACGCTGGAGCCGCAGATCCCCCTCGTGATGTAGGTCGGCGGCCCGTCCCGATGCTGGAAGCCGAAGAGCTCGACGATTCCCCGGTTGTTGATCTGGCTCAGGAAGGGAACGATGAACTGCCCCCCGTGGGTGTGGCCGCTCAGGATCAGGTCGCCGTCCCATGCCGCCCTGCACTGCGGCTCGTGGATGAGGTAGACAGTAAACGCGTCGGTCGGAGGAACCGCGGGAGGATCGGCCATCCCGGCCCAGGCGTCGTCGACTCCCACGATGCGCAGCGGCTCCCCGTCAATGGACAGATCCACGTACTCGTTCCTCAGCACCCGCACGCCGCTCTTCTCCAGCTCGTGGACGAGCGCATCCGCAAATGCCGTGTCCGTGCCCGCGCCGCGCAGCGAGGCGACGTCGTAGCCATCGGCGGGAAACTCCATCATCGAGACGGCAATCGTCCTTTGCAGCCCGCTGGAGAACGTCGCCCCCACACGGTAGTCGTGGTTGCCGAGTACCGCGTATACCGGCGCATCGATCTCGCTCCAGATCGAATGGAGGCCGAAATCGGTCTCTTTCCCGTTGGCGAAGTCGCCGCCGACGAGGACGACCGAGGGGTGAAGTGCATTGATCTCGCGGATGGTGTTCCGAACGTGCTCGATGTTGCTGTCTTTGAGATGGGGGTCCGACACGAACACGATCCCCTGCGGTGCACCATCGATGTAGAGCGTGGTCACATCGACCGTACGCGCCTCCCAGACCATGTAGCCGAAGAGCGTGGGAAGGAGGATCAGGAATCCCACCAGGAGGTACGTATGCGAGAACTCCAAATTCGATCGCAATTATATTAATTTCCTGAATAATAATAGGTCCGATCCTGTCCCGCATCGCCGGGATCCGATCGTGCCCTCAAGTGGCCCGAATCGGTCGTACGTCGCCGGGGCAGCCGGCGGTCTCACCCTTCTCTCTTCGGGATGGGCGCCTTCACGAACTGCTCCACGATCTGCTCCTTCGTAAGCCGCCGGAGGTAGAAATTGCCCACACCCGCGATGATCAGGGCGCCGCAGAGGTTGAAGATGAGGTCGTACATCGTGTCCTCCAGACCGTGCTGGAGATCGGTGCCGAGGAGCCGGTCGAAGGCGAACTCGTAGATCTCCCAGAACGCGCCGAGGGCCATGGTGAAGACCACGATGAAGAGAACGATCATGGGGCGTGTGAGGCGGAGACTGCTGAAGCGGTCCACGAGGAGCACGCTGACGAACCCGAGGACGGATATGGTGATCGAGGATACCAGGTGGGCGATCTTGTCGTAGAAGGGAATGGTGATGTAGTATTCACTGACGTGCCCCGCCACGTGGAGGTAGATGGAGATGACGATGAGCAGGTTGATCTCCCAGGGCAGGCAGATGCGTCTGTTCCTCTCGACGAAGTAGGGAACCATCGTCAGGAGGAACGCGAACAGGGTGGTGGTGGTCAGGAAATAGTCGCCGGTATAGAGGGCGACGAGGACGTTCAGGAGGATGAGCCCCTGAATGAAGTATGCCAGGTAGATACCCGGTGATTCCCGTTCGCATTCCATGGGGCGCGATTTCCAGGGTGTACTGGGAACCCTCCCCTGATAAACCCTCGGGTGGCGGCAGCCTCCGGGAGCGGGGTACTCCGTGCGTCGCCGGCGGTGCGCGCAGGCGCGCTGCTGCGGGGTTCGGCCTGTTCCGGGATCGAGCGCCCGGCGGAATATCCCGGGAGCAACACTTCCGCGCCTGCAGCGGGACTCGCGGTTCAGCCCGAGCCTCCGCAGGTGTCCCGCGCATCTGCCGCCTGTTCTTGAGGGTGTGGAGGTGCATTCACCGCCCCTTCCGCGCGATGGGAGCGAGTCCGGTCGGGTGCCGTCCCTGCCGTGGGAGGGCGGGAAGATCGCATGGTCCCCTGCGCGTCGGGCACGCGATGGCAGAGGTTGACCCCTGCATGACGGCGACGGTCTCCTGATCGCGGTTAGGTGCGATATTTCATGAGCCAGCGGATAGCGGCAGCCCTCTTCTCCACCCGACCACGAACATACCCCGGGATGATGCTGGTATGGCAAAGGGCTCGTTCCCGCAGCAAGGCGCGGGGATCGACCCGCCGTCACGGACCCGGAGGCGGCAATTCGTCTCTCTTCGCCGGTGCGGCGGGGAAGAAGATCTCCCGGCTGTCCAGACGGTGGCAGGTGAAGCCGCACTCGGAGAGTACCGTGGTCGTGCCGCTTCCCGCCGGCAGTCCGTACTCCGCCCCCCTCCGGCTGCACACCGCCCCGGATGTTCCTTCGGCGGGCAAGGATGGCTCTGGCCGTCTCGCTGTCGCACTCCTCCGGGGCAGCAGCGGGAGGATGGCGTTATATCCGATGAGCGCGAAGCGGGGCGGAACGCACGCCGCGTGACCTGTGCGACCAGAACCCCAACAGATCCTTCCTCCGGCCCGCACGGAAAGCTCCCTGCCGGATTGCGCTCCCCGCACCTTCGGCCTTGCGGGCGGAGGGTATCCTTTTATGCTCCTGCGCCCCCGACCTGATCGGCATGGGCCGGTACGCTCCGGGCGATGTCGTGCTTGCGGACATTCCCATGGGGAGAGCGTGCAAGGTCCGCCCGGCCGTCGTCGTATCCGCCGGGGAGGACGGCACGCTGGAGGTCGTTCCGCTCTCCAGCCGGGCGCCTGCGGATACCCGATCCACTCCCATCGCCCTCGAGGACTTCGTCGAGGGAGGACTCGACATCTTCGGGACGAGCTATGCATTGACGGCCTATCCGTCGACGATCCGGGCATCCGCGATCCGCGGGAGGAAAGGGAGGCTGACGGCCGAAGCGCTCGCCGGCATCCGCAGGCCGGCAGGAAAGAGGCGAGGCTGAACGCGGTGCCGATTCCTGTCCGTCTGCATGCAGGGGACTCTGTAGAGACGCTCTCCGGTGCATTCACCGATACCGCGGAGAACCCGTCGACGATTCCCCCCTCCCCACGGGGAGGGGGATCGTGCGACAGCCCGGGACGCTGAATGACGGGGGGAAGCCTCTCTGTCACACGAAGGGGGAGCGGGGACCTCGCCTTGAGAACGCCAGAGAGCCGCCAACAGTCTCTCGATGAGGATTTCACCTGATCCCTTAAGGGCTTTCCCGCGCGGGTGCGCGGAGGGGATTCGCAGCTACCCCGCCAAATCCGCAATCACCCGGGCCAGGCGGGCCATCCCCTCCTTGATCCGCTCCGGATCGACACTGGAGAAGTTCAGGCGGATCGTGTCCTCACCGCCTCCGTCCACGTAGAACGGCACGCCTGGAAGAACCGCCACCTTCCGGCGGATTCCCGCGGCGAAGACCTCCATCGAAGAGACGCCTTCCGGCAGCGCCGCCATGAGGAACATCCCCCCTTCCGGACGGGTGTGGGTGACGCCGGGCGGGAACCGGTCGTCCATGATGTCGCACATCAGACGGCAGTTCTCCCCGTAGATCGTGGCGACCCGGCGGACATGAGTATCGAGGTCGCTCTCTTCCAGGTAGCGGTGAAGGATCTTCTGACAGAGGAAGTTGGAGTGCAGGTCTGCCGCCTGCTTGGCGACGTTGAACTGGCGGAGAACCGGCTCAGGTGCATATATCCAGCCGATCCGCATCCCGGGAGCGACGATCTTCGAGAACGAGCCGCTCATCACCGTCTGTTCGGGCAGGTATCTCGCGATCGGCAGGCGGGGATTTCCGTCGAAGAAGAGCTCCCCGAAGGCGTCGTCCTCGTAGAAGAGGGTATCGCTGCCGTCGAGCATCTCCGCGATCGCCTTCCGTTTCTCCTGCGAGTAGGTCCGCCCGGAGGGGTTCTGGGAGTTGGGGATGCCGTAGAAGAACTTCAGCGGGCAGGCATGGAGGAGCGAATCGAAACTCTCGAGATCGAGGCCGTCCTCCTCCAGCGGAACCGTGTGGAACTGCGGCTCGTAGAGGGAGAACGCCTCGATGGCGCCCAGGTACCCGGGGCGCTCGACGCCAACGTGGTCGCCGCTGTTTAAGAAGATCTTGGCCACGAGATCGAGGCACTGCTGGGAGCCGTTCACGATCTGGATCTCCGCTGCCTCGGCGGGCAGGCCCAGCCGGGCGCGGTAGCGATCGGCGATGTATTGCCGGAGAGGCAGGTAGCCGTCCGTCGTGGTGTACTGCAGAGCGATCCGCCCCTCGTCCTCCATCACCCCGCGGGCAGCCCGGGCTATCCCCTCCACGTCGATAAATTCGGAGCCTGGCAGGCCTCCGGCAAAGGAGATGATCCCGGGATCGGCGGAGACGCGAAAGAGCTCGCCCAGAAAAGAGCGGGGAGCCCGGGCCATGCGATCGGCGAACCTGTACTGCATCGGATGGTACCAGTATGGGCTCGGAGGGGCAATAAAGGTATGAGAGGCGGCGTTCTGCGGGTGGATTCCGGGGGATCCCGCTGCCGGGATTACTCTTAATAGAGGCAGGATGCAACTGTACAGGGAGAGTCATCTCCTTTTCTTTACGGCAACGGAAGAGGCTGCATGGGGGACAGGCAGGAAGGCAACGACGAGAGGCTCGTGCTGGAGCGGGTGCGGAGTATCAACGGGGAGATCTGTACGATACGGATATTCAGGGAGGACCTCACGTCGGTCTATCCCGGCATGGTGCGCTTCACCGTGCGGCTGGATATCGGAGGCCAGGAGATAGCCGTCTTTCGCACCAACACCTACGAGTATCCCCCGACGGTCTCCCTGCGTGCGGAGTCTGAAGCCCTGCGGAAGGCGGAGGAGTGGGAGCAGGAGTTGAGGGGCGGTCCCGGCGAGGCAGTCGAGTACCTCCGCCGCAAACCCCGCATTCGCTGCACGCCGGCCGAACCTCCCACCGACGCGGTCGTAATACAGGGGAGCCCGCGGGCCGGGGGGAACTGCAGCGTCCTCGCCCGCTGGTGCCGGGACGCGGTGGAGGATCTCCGGAAGACGGCCCGGGTGATCCATGCGGACGATCTCTTCATCCGCCCCTGCATCGGCTGCTACCAGTGCTACAACAGCGGTGTCTGCATCTACGAGGACGATATGGCCGGCGTCATCCACGCCATCCGGCATGCGGGACTCGTCATCGTCTGCTCGCCGGTGTACACCAATACGGTCCCGGGCAGCCTGAAGCTGCTCATCGACCGCTGCCAGTCTTACCACGCGGAACGGACGCTTTCCGGAGGGCCGACCGGGCAGAAGGGTCTGGTGCTGTCCGTTGCCGGCAGGAAAGGGCCTGAAAACTTCCGCTGCGTGACGCCCGTCCTGAACGCCTTCCTGCGGAACCTCGGCATCCAGCCGTCCGGGGAGATTCGGGTCGATGACATGGACAGGCTGCGGGACGTGCAGAAGGTGCCGGGTATGGAGGATCGGGTGAAGGGGCTGATACGGGCGTGTATGCAGGAATATTCCGGATGAATCGCCGCAGTGACTGGCCTGCTGCGAACAGAAAATCGCAGGACAACTCCGAGTCGGGCAGCCAGATCAAGTTACCCGCTCGCACATCGGAATCATGAAACCTCGCACGGGCTTTCTTCACCCCCCTCGTGCTGCGCCCTGCCATGCCCTGCTATTGTTCTGTTCGGATTCTTGCCGATTATCGGTTCTCGCGGCAGTATCACGGGTAATTTATTAAGAGGAACAGATATATTCTTATAGGACAAAAATTACGTATTTCAAACAGGATCCCGGTGGGGATGCAACGGGGATGATGTACTGACCGAAAAGAAACCGAACAATCAGCCCAGCGATGAGGTCGTACGCGTGCGGTTGCCGCAGAAACGGAACCGCGAGATGTTCGGGTGCGCGGAACTGATGATGGGGGCGAACCACATCAAGGTGCGGTGCTTCGATGGTGTCACACGCCTCGGGCGGATCAAGGGCAAGATCAAGAAGAAGGTCTGGATCCGGGAGGGGGACATCCTGATCGTGGTCCCCTGGAGCTTCCAGGACGAGAAGTGCGATATCATCTACCGCTATACGGGACCGCAGGTGGAGTGGCTGCGGCGGAATAAATACTTATAAACCCTATCCCCGGAAAATTACTCCTCTGGCAATCTTATCAGCAAGATACCCGGGAAATGTATCGGCGAGCTTCTCGATCGTGCGCATATCCGGGCTCTTCTCTCATTCCAATCTGCTTACCGGGTTCATCCTGAATCCATATTGATAATCATCGGTTACATTGGAGGACATCCCAAAATGCTGCGGAGTCGAGCAGACGATCGATTGCCATGCATTCCCCCCGCAATCATGAGACTAAAAAATGTTTTGGGTTGACCTTTTGGATAGAGCAAAAACTTGAGACCTAAAAAGTCTTTAGAGGCTTAAGATGTTGATACTGTATGTTTTTACGATGAGCTTCTGGACACCGTCTAGTCTATATTTGTTGGAGCCCGCGGGGACCATCTCCAACGATGATCCTGTCAGGAAATTTCTCCAGGCAGTCGAATAATCAAATTTTCCCGGTGCAGGTTTGTATTCGATCTCAACGGTATCGCCCACGTCGATTTCCGTTTCGTTATATTCGGGGGAGCTGACCTGCATCCGTACGACACCCACGCCCGTGCGCGAGAGAACGCCATCTGCTGTAATCTCGATGTTGTTAATCACCAGAGTCTTTGTATCATTGTCATAGAACCATCGAGGTTCTGCGAGCATAACCGAGCCGGATTGGTCCTCCTGCTTCTTAATGACCGCACCATTCTCGATGATCAGCATGGCGTCCCCGGCGTCGGATTCATAAATTAACTCCCCCGGCTTGAAGTCCTGTATAATCTCCCGGCCGGGAGGATAACTGACAGTGAATGTCTGACTTGGATGCTCCAGTGCCCCGGAATTGTGTGCATAGAGGGAGCCCCCTCCCACACTCAAGGATGTTTCTTTAAAGGGCACGTTCTTGTAGCAGAGACTCTTGATATCGTTCTGCAGCACGATCATCGTCTGCTCCATGTTCCGCTCGTGTGCGCTGGTCTGCTGCTGCATCAGCACCGGGTAGCCGTACAGCGATACGAGGGCGATGCCCAGCGTCACCAGGCTGAAGAGCACCATGAAGCCGATCGCTTCCGATACAGCCTGTTCTCTATCGATCTTCATCATATCTTGCACCTACACTCCCTTGGAGTCGTAAATTATCCTGTTCCACCCGCTTCCGGTTGTGTTGCCCGTCACACCTTTCGTGGCCCCGATTCCCGCCAGCGAGATGTAACTCTTGACATCGCCGCGGTGTACCATGATCTCCTGATTCTGCTGGGTCCCTTCAACGTCCACGAAATAGGGGGTCAGCATGACATCGTCGGGGATATCGAACATGGTCTCAATCGTGCCGTTTTCGGGGGCGATCAGATAGATATCCACGATGCGGGTGCTGATACCGTTCCCGATGTCCGTGAATGCGTAGTAACGCACCTGGTTTGCGGGCCTCTCCATGAACACTTCGTTCGCCATGAACATGATCACAATCAGCAACAGAACGAGGATGCCGCTGATCAACATGTACTCCACCATCGTGGTGACAGCTGCCTCCGATTCCTCCCGTTCAGTGGTAGAGCGTTTCATCAAAAACCGTCACCCCGTTGTTGTAGTGGATTTTCACCGTGTTATACCTGGTTCCTGAAATCCAGACCTCAGGACCTATCTGGAAATCGACGATAGCATTCTTGCGGTGCTGGGCGAGAAGAACAATGTCTTCGATTATTCGTTGTTTATCTGAAGACGAAAGAACGCTCCATCTATCCTCTATACTCAAGATCTCATCCCGCAGATCCTGGATATCATTCTTCGGGAACTCCAGCACACCTTCGGCGGTTGTCTGCCCGATAACCGTGGATTGGTTCAATACCAGAGCGAGGAAAAAGATCGCCACACTCACCAAAAATGCGATCAGAATGATCCACTGGCCCTCGTCGTTCAGCTTCTCCATATGAGCACCTCCAAGAGAACTACTTGTGGTCGAGTGGCATCTATCCCTGGTTGGGTAGGAGGGGGAGGTATAGAAGGCGTCGAAGCACTATTATCCCACTCAACTTGAACCCATCGTGTCACGCGGACCGCAGGGTCCCGACCGCTATATGGCTGGGTTGAATTTGCGAAAGGATAGCAGCTGATATTGGTCGAATCTTTTTGCCGATAACAAATCGTGGCATTGAACTGCAATCCTGTATCGGTGGTTGTCGCTCTGCTCTGGATATAAGAAGTGAAATTCTGGGCGAATAAATTTCCCTGCTGATATTTCACCCACTTGACGAGATCGCTCTCATTGCCGATGGATGAAGGCGTATCCATCATCCGAAGAGCATCGCTGCCCAGCTGCTCCAGCTGCATATCGGTGATGTGCGTGTCTCCCGGCGTGTACACCACTGTAGTGCCGAGGACGAGGTACATGCTGACAAGCATGATCAAGGCCGCAGCGATCCCCTCCAGGGTATAGAGCTGCCCCTCGTCGTTTACCATATCGCCACCTCCAGGACGGCGGGCTTGAGCGGAGGCTGCGTAATCGTCGAATAATTGTAGTAATACGTGCTGTTCAGCACTGTATAATTGCGGGCTACAATATCCTCATTGCTTAGCTCAGTCATATTTTCAGGGAATTGATAGGATACGTTGAACTTGATGTCCAGGAGATCATTCTGACCAAGCGGCAATCTCGATATGGGATCCAGTATTAAAGTCATATATGTCTGGTTATTAATCGGCTCATTCGGTTCGAGAGTATAGTTGCCATTACCGTTAATCGCGAACCAATACTGAATATCGCCGAGAGGAAGTGCAGTCGTTCCTTTGTATAGTCCAATTTCCGTGATATTGGTGGATACTGTCTGGTTTAATGGCGCCGTCACATTCCGAATGGTAATGGTTGTTCGTTCAATATCCGGATTGACCTCATACTGCGGTTGATCTTTTCGTGCTGCGAGCTCGGTGAAGTTTATCCTGACTGTGAACTGTTCAAACGTTGTGTTGTGCGTCGGTGATGAGCTAAAGGATGTGTTTAAAGGATATTTTACTGAGTCGGTTTCTGAGACAATGAATGTGGCGGAGCTCCACTCTTTGATCTTGACGACATGCCGGATGTATCCATAGGAGCTGTGATCTGGAAGAGGGTTTCCAACCTGCCAGCGTTTAGATCCATCAAGTAGCTTCAATGAGATGTTGAACTGATAGGGGATATCTCCAAATATTGCCTTTTGGCGATAAACATCATGATCGTCTTTGAAAGTGCCATTGAAGAATTTTTCCACCTTCGTATACGAGAGGATGCCCGGCGTGTCCTTGGATACCGCAAGGCCGAACCGCACGATCTGGTCCTTGCCGAACTCTGTCGATTCATTCTCCAGTTCCCAGGGCGTAGCATACCGGGGGAGATAGTGGTCCCCGGGGTCCTGCGTCAGGATAGCGCCGGTGCGGTAGGCGACGGCATCGTAGTCGATCGCCGTCGCCCGCTGCAGGCCCACGAGGAGCCCGGGAACCATCGCCGCGACCACGATCAGCCCCAGGATGAAGATGGTGAACCCGGCCAGAAAATCGATCGGGAGCTGTCCGCTCTCGTCCTTCATAACGTCGATATCAATTCCCCCGTAACGGCATTGAATGAGATCACAGCGAAATCCGTCTTTGATGCGACAGTCACTGTGTAGATTTCACCCTCCAGGTGGAGAGAGCTCTCGGTCGTGTTCCGCAGATGCATCGCCTCCCCGATCACGTCCCGCTGCTGCTCGTAGAGCGCCTCGGGGGAGAGCACACGGTCCAGATCGATCTCCCCTTCCGGTAGATCCGCTTCCCAGACGTTGCTTCTCCACTCATCGTTCGTGTATACGAGAAGCTCTGCGCCCTCCTCCCGCTGCACACCGAGAACCCACGTGCCTGCGCTGCCGTCCGCCCCCACCTTGAATCCGCTCACCTGGCGGATGGAGAGGTTGCTGGCGTCGATCAGGCCCCGGGAGTCGTAGTACTCCAGCTCCCTCATTGCATCCGCAAGGGTCGAGGAGCCGGGCATATAGGGCGATGTGATGTCTGCTATCCCCCGGTCCGTGGCGGTGGAAGTCGCGGGAGCGGCCTCCTGCGTCTCCATGCAGCCGCAAAAGAGGCAACAGGCGATAACCAGGACAGGCAGAAGAATGGCAGATTTCATGGCGAGTCGCTCTTTTGTACTCCTTTGTTTCACAAGGTCAAATATAAACATTCTTAAATTGATTGCTGGATGATATTCCTGAATTAATCTATTTAAGGCTGGAGATATCCATCGCTCGAATATCTGAAGGAATACGCGTGCCGGTGCATGCCCGGCCCTCGGGAGGGCACCTTCCGCTTCTCCGGCGGGCCAGCGGGATACTGCAATCCGTGATCGGGACGCACTGGCCCCATCTCCGGCAGATCGCCCTTGCATACTTATTTATACCGGATTCGTTCACACTGATCTGCAGATTCCAGTCTGCATGAGTTATAGGATGAATGACAGAGGTTTTAGAGGCCCCCGGAGCTTCGGGCCCAGAGAGATGCATAAAGCGATCTGTTCTGATTGCGGAAGGGAGTGCGAGGTTCCCTTCAAGCCAACGGAGGGAAGACCCGTATACTGCCGCGAGTGTCTTCCCAAACACAGGAAACCCCGGTTCTGAAGGTTGAGGCATTGCATCCGAACCTGACCGGCGCATGGACCGGTTCCTTTCGCGGCATGCTGCCCGGTTGAGAGCGATACGTCTCGTTCCGAGTCGCCGCGGTTGAACTTCATCAGGCCTTCCCGTCCGGGAGGCCGATCCATTTCCCCCCGCAGTATCGTTGCTGTGGGATCGGGCTGCCGTCCCTGCGACAGGCAGGATCCGGAGCATTCTGCCGGAAGAAATGCCCTCCCATCTGCCCAGTTCGGTGCAATGCCAACCGAATCGGCGGCTGTAACGGGATGCCGCCCCCAGGCGAAATGACTGCGGGGAACCCATCGTTCCCCGCATCGAATCACGATCTCTTCCCACACCCGCGATCGGTCGCAGGTCGTTCGGCGCAGCGACCGGGGAGGGGGCAATCGCTCCTTCCGACCCATTCCCCGGAATTCCGGTAAGACTGGTTGGACGAGATGCAACCGTCGCGAGCCAGACTAATCCGGACCCGGACCATCTCCGTTGGCGAGGTTCGTTACGGTCGGTCTTGCCCCTTGACGAAAGACCTATCGATTGCGGGGGCACTCCCCTCCATGACCCCTCCCCCTTCGGTGCGATACGGCCTGCGCAGGAGATCGAGGGACGGATCGGACGCCGATCGATCCTCATACCGACCCAGCGATGAGCAGAACCGTGGGTGTTCATCCGTGGAGATCCTGGTGCACCGTCCTGGATGCAGATACCCTCCGATCCGCATGTCGCATCGATGAACGGGCGACACCGACGCGTCGCCCCAATAATGCGACAGGATTACGTCCAGTGCCGTTCGATTCCGGATATCGGGAGCGCATAATCCGCTGCGCGCGACTTTCTCGCACCGCCTCCCGTCGCAGGGCGATCACGGGATGGAGTCTGGATTACCCCGGCGTAGCTGCCGGGATGAGAATGCATTCAGGCGGGTACGGGGGGAGAATTGCCCAAAAAACAGGATTGAAACAGGGTTCGGCCGTCGATCGGGTTCACCGCACAATCTTCGTGATCGGGATCTCAAGGATATCTTCCGCCCCCGCGCACTTCAGGCGGGGGATGAGCTGGTTCACCCGGTTCTTCGGCACCACCGTCTGGAGGCTGAAGTAGTCGAGGCCGTGCAGGCTGCTCACCGTCGGTCTCTTCATCGCCGGCAGGAGGGCGGTCACTTCGTCCAGAGCCGCTGCCGGGACGTTCATGGTGAGCATCACCTGCCCCCGGGCCTCGATCACGCCCATCAGGAGGGTGCGGATCTCCTCGATCGCCTTCCGCTTCAGCGGATCGGCCCAGGAGTCGCAGTTGGCGATCAGAACCGTGTAGGATTCCATGATCTGCCCGACGATCTTCAGCCCGTTCCTTCGCAGGGTCGTCCCGGTCTCTGTCAGGTCGACAACCACGTCCATGAGGTCGGGCACCTTTGCCTCCGAAGCGCCGTAGGAGGGGAAGAGCTGGACAGGGATACTCAGGGACTCGAAGAATGCCTTCGTGATGTTGGGATACTCGGTCGTCACCCGGCTTCCGGGACGGATCTCGGTCGCGGAGTCGATCGGCTCGTCCGCCGAGACGGCGATCACGATCCGAACGTTTCCCTCGCCCCCCTTGCTGTAGGAGAGGTTGGCCACCTCCACAACCTCGGCGCCGCTCTCGCGCACCCAGTCCAGTCCGGAGATTCCCAGGTCGAAGTAGCCGCGCTGGACGTAGGACGGGATCTCCTGCGGACGGAGGATCTTGACCTTCCCGATCCGCTCGTCGGCAATCCGCGGGCTGTAGTCACGGTCCGTCCGCTTCACCTCGAGATCGGCCTCTTTGAAGACCTGCAGGGTCTGCTGCTCCAGGCTCCCCTTGGGTAGGGCGATTGTGATCATACCGAAAAAATGGGGGATGCTGATTTTATGAATGTTCGTACTTTCAGTCGAGGCGGTGCACCACGAGCCCGCTCAGGAGTTTGGGCTCGAACCAGGTGGACTTGGGGGGCATCACCATTCCCGCATCTGCGATGGAGAAGACCTGCTCCACCGTCACGGGCTGCATCGCGAACGCGACCGCATACTGCCCGCCGTCCACCATCTGCTCCAGATCGGAGAGGGGTTTTGCGCCTCCCATGTAGTGGAGGCGGGGATCCGCACGGGGATCCGCGATTCCGAACAGCGGCTGCAGGATCTTCTCCTGGAGCACCGTCACATCCAGGGCGTGAATGGCGTCTGCTGCGGGGTCGACCGATCTTGCCAGTTCGTACCATGTCCCTGCCAGGTACATGTGGAAGATGTGCAAGCCCTCCCGCGAACGGGAAGGGGGGATCTGGTACTTCGCGCCTTCGATCGGGCCATAGGGGTATACCTCCGCGACCTCTCTCAGTCTCTCCAGGCACTCATCCACCGACATGCCGCCCAGGTCACGCACCAGGCGGCTGTAGCCGTGGATCTTCACCCTGTCGTGGGCGAACAGCACCGCCATGAACCGCTGGGCCTCCCGGCTCGCGGTGCCAGCTGCCCGCCGCTGCCGGGCGACGTTCACTGCAGAGGCGGCACGGTGATGCCCGTCGGCGATGTAGAGGCAGGGAACGCCGGCGAACAGGTTTTGTAGCCGCTTCTGCTCGGCCGCATCGGTGATGGGGAAAATCTGGTGGATAGACCTGTTGTTCGCCGCCACCTCCGCTACCTTCGGCGAGGCCGGGACGAGCTCCTCCAGGTAGGGGCAGATCGATCCCGGATCCTGGTAGAGCAGGAAGACCAGGCCTGTGTTGGCGTTCACGACATCGATGTGCCGCGTGCGGTCCGCCTCCTTGTCGTAGCGTGTCAGCTCGTGCCGGCGGATGCGCCCCTCGATATAGTCGTCCACGGAGAGGCAGGCCACGAGCCCCGTATAGGTGCGACTGCCGTCGATCACACGGTAGATGTAAAATGAAGGGTCGGCGTCCTCTCGGAGCATTCCGTTCGAGAGCATCTGCTCGATGTTCTTCTGCGCGAGGGCGTAGACCCGTCCGTCGTTTGCAGGGAGTTCGGGCAGTTCAGCGTCGGATCGGATTACCCGCAGGAAACTCAGGGGATTCCGATCGATCTCAGAAGAAGCCTCTTCCGCGCTCACAACGTCATACGGAACCGAGGCAATACGGGGAGCCAGATCGGAATCCGGGCGTATTGCGCCGAAAGGGTAAATCCTGACCATAAGCACCTGCCTATAGTAGTTGTGGGTAAACATTTTTACCTGTTTGTATTATATGATATCCAGATACGACCAGCCATGTCCAGCAACAGCGTTCCATCCAGCAACTCCGTAAATATTCGAAGAGCGCGTCCATCTGACATTCCTGTCATCTGCGAGATCGAGAACGCCTCGTTCATCGAACCCTGGGATCCGGAGACATTCATCCTCACCATGGAGTGGAACCGTTCCTCGTTCTTCGTGGCCGAGTCGAACGGGCACATCGTCGGGTTCCTCGCCGGAGCGATGGAGGACATGGGCGACGGCATCTACGGACACATCTGCAACCTCGCCGTCAGGGCGGAATGCAGGAATCGCGGTATTGGCACAAAACTCGTGCGGAGGGCGGAGCACCAGTTCGCCGTCGCCGGTGTGAGCGGGGTTATCCTCGAGGTGCGGGCCTCGAATACGGCGGCCCAGCGGTTCTACCGCCATCTGGGCTACAACCCGGTGTACCGGGTTCCGGCCTACTACTCGGACGGCGAAGACGCTATTCTGATGATGCGGGAGTTCTACTATTGATGCCCTCCTGCAGTTCGGGAATGCCGGATAGCATCGAAGGATCCACGATACAGTTCGGAACACGATGGTCGTTCTCCGACGGGCATACGAGCCGAGGATGAGTCTTTTTCAAAAACAGGCTGCGCAAGCATCGGGGTGCACGTCCGCAGGACGCTGCCGGTCCTTTCTGCGATATCCTCTCCTGAAAGAACGGGGGAATGTGCGCTCCCGATCTCCTATTTCCCCCGCCTATGCTATGCGGTAGGATCGAGACCGTTCGACTCGCCGGGTCGATGGCACGCATCGCTCCTGGCGCATCGACGATGCAATCCATTCTCCCCCTCCCATAGGCCTGTCGCACCGGGGGAGGGGGAACGGCCGCTCCTGTTGCCCGTAGGGATGATCGGCAGCACGGGATCGTCCTGGTGCTGTGCAAGGCGTAGGCGGGCACGTCGCTAGTGGAGCAACGAACCCGACAGACTGCGACGCAGGGGCATCCAGGCAGCGCACCGGCAGAGACGATCCCCGTCCAGCAGGCGCTCAACGAATTCGATAAAGTAAGTATTCTCATCCCCGCCCCAGGGCCTTGTGGGCGCGGGCGAGATGCTGGGCGGCGAGGGCGCCGAGCAGGGAGAGTTCCCCGGCGAGCACACCTGCCGCCAGGATCTCGGCGAATTTCCGGGCGTTCGCCCCCGGCGGGTCTCCTCCCCCGTATACACCCAGGATCTCCAGGCACTCCCGCTGGGTGTCGATGCCCGTCCCGCCGCCGACGGTGCCCAGCTGCAGGGCGGGTATGGTGACCGAGACGTAGATCCCTGCATCGGTCTTTTCCGCGGTCGTCATGACGCTGGAGCCCTCCACCACGTGGGCCGCATCCTGGCCCGTGGCCAGGAACGTCGCGGCGATGACGTTCGCCGCATGGGCGTTGTAGCCCAGGGAGCCCGCCCGCGCGGATCCCACCAGGTTCTTGCGGTAGTTCACCTCGAGCATGCGGGTGGCGTCCGTCTTGAAGATCTCCTCGATGAGCGCATCCGGGAGGTGGACGCCCGCCACGACCGTCTTGCCCCGCCCCTCGATCGCGTTGATCGCCGCCGGTTTCTTGTCAGTGCACATGTTGCCTGAGAGGGCGATCAGACGGGCTCCCGTCCCCTCTTCGATTACCTCGCCCACCTTTTCGCTCGCAATCGTGATCATGTTCATGCCCATGGCATCTTTGGTATCGTACTCGAGCCGTACGAAGACGCTCGTTCCTGCCACGTAGCAGGTGGCCGAAAGGAGCCGCCCGTGGGACGTGGTCGACTCCGCCGCCGCGCGGATCGCATCGGCGTGCCCCTCCACCCAGGCCACGACATCGCGGGCATGCACGACGTCCCGTGCGGCAAAGACCGGCGCCCGGGTCATCCCGTCCCGCAGGATGCGCACGTCGGCCCCGCCGGATCGCGTGATCGCGCCGCAGCCCCGGTTCACGGAAGCGACGAGCGCGCCCTCCGTGGTGGCGAGCGGCAGGTAGAACTCCCCGTTCGCGTACTCCCCCCGCACCGCCAGGGGACCGGCCACGCCGACAGGCACCTGGACCGCCCCGATCATGTTCTCGATGTTCCTCTTCACCACCCGCTCGATTCCGATCGCGTATGCCCCGAGTTTCGGGAGCTGCACACCCCTCTCCCGCTCGACGAACTCCCGCCGCACCCGCACAGCCTCGTGCGGCGGCAGCTCGCGCTCCAAGGCGTAGAGTTTGAGGGCACCGGATTTCAGCCTCTCAAAATAAGCATCCATGAATAGTTTTACGTTCTACAGATATTAGATGGGCGGTGATTGCCGTGCGTGTTGAGCAGTGGGGCGTGCGGGTGCCGAAGGCCCGGGGCGAGGAGGTGCGCCGCTCGCTGATCGAGAGCGGGCATCTCGACCGCCGCCTCCGCCCGCGCACGGAGAGGGATACGCTCGTCCTTCCCGTCACCGAGCCCGTGGAGGGGGCGGCGCGCGAGGTGTTCGAAGCGCTACCGGAGCAGCCCGAACTCCCGCACCACGAGCAGGTGGGGGGGATCGCTCTGATGGAAGAGGCGGATCGCGAAGGTGCGCGGCAGCTCCTGGAGCTGCGCCCCTCCCTGCACACCGTCCTCCTCCCGCTCTCCGACGTGGAGGGGGAGTACCGCACCCGCCGTTTCGAGGTGCTGGCTGGCACTCCCACCACCCGCACGCGCTATACCGAGTACGGCCACCGCTTCGAGATCGATCTCGCCCTCGCCTACTTCTCCGCCCGGCTCTCCAGCGAGCGCCAGCGCGTCCTCGCGCAGATCGCCCCCGGCGAGCGGATCCTGGACATGTTCGCCGGCGTGGGACCGTTCTCGATCGTCCTCTCGACAAGGGCGGACCATGTGGCGGCAGTCGATATCAACCCGGCCGCGGTCCACCTCATGATCGGGAACATCCGCCTGAACCGCCGCACGAACGTCCTGCCCGTGCTCGCGGATGCCGCCCGCCTGGACAGCATCTTCGACCGCGCCTTCGACCGGGTCGTCATGAACCTGCCGCTCGCCGCATTCCGCTTTCTCGACACGGCATTCCGTCTCTGCCGGCGGGGGGGGACCATCCACTTCTACGCGCTCCAGTCGGAGGAGGGGGCGTATCGCGCGCTCATCGAGGAGCACGGGGGGGTGGTGGAGACGGAGCGGATGGTCCGTTCCTACTCCCCCTCCCGCTGGCACGCGGTCTACGACGTCCGCGTGCGAAAAGAGTGATTTTTACGGCTGCTCCACGGGGACGAACTTGGTCCCGTAGTGGATGATCCCGCTGTCGCCGTCCGCGGCGATGCGGCGGAAGACACGGCGGACCGGCATCCCGATCCGCACGTCCTCCGGGCGGACCGCGATCTGGGCCGTGAGCCGGGGCCCTTCGTCCAGCTGCACGATCGCCAGCACGTAGGGCGTTGAGCGGTCGAACTGGTCGCTCGCCGTGCGGATCACCGTGTAGGTGACGACGGTCCCCGTCCCCTTGAAGAGGTGCTCCACGATCCTCCCGTCGCGCCGGCATTCAGGGCAGAACGTTCTGGGCGGGAAGAAGTGCCGCCCGCAGGTCTCGCAGCGGGTGCCGAGCAGGTTGTAGCGGTGGGGTATCTTTCTCCAGAATCCTGCGACCGACATCCTCACACCCCCAGGATATGGACGACAACGGTGGCTCCGGTTCCACCCACGTTGTGCGTCATCCCGATCTCGCCATCCACCTGGCGTCCGCCCCCCTCGCCGCGCAGCTGGCGGACGATCTCGCAGATCTGCTTGATGCCGGTGGCTCCCACCGGGTGCCCGCAGGCCTTCAGGCCGCCGCTCGGGTTCACGGGGAGATCGCCGTCGAGAGCGGTCACGCCCTCCTCGGTGAGGCGCCCGCCTTCGCCCTTTGCGCAGAATCCTAGGTCCTCGATGGCGCAGATCTCGGCGATCGTGAAGCAGTCGTGCACCTCGACCATGTCGATGTCCCGATGCTGCAGCCGCGCCTGCCCGAACGCCCGCCGCGCTGCGTGCACGGTGGCATCCAGCGTGCTCAAATCCCGGCGGTCGTGCAGGGCGATCGTATCGCTCGCCTGGACGCTGGCGAGCACCCGCACCGGAGTGTCGGTGAACTCTCGCGCCCGCTCGAGGGGTGCGACCACGACCGCAGCCGCCCCGTCCGTGATGGGAGAGCAGTCGAAGAGCCGCAGGGGATCGGCGACCAGGGACGAGTTGATCACGGTATCGATCGAGATCTCCTGCTGAAACTGGGCAATGGGGTTTCTCGCCCCGTTGTAGTGGTTCTTCACCGCCACCTGCGCCAGTTGCTCGCGGGTCAGGCCATAGCGGTGTATGTAGTCGTTCGCCATCATCGCGTACAGGCCGGGGAAGGTCGCGCCGATGAATCCCTCCCACTCGCGATCGGCAGCACCGGCGAGAGTATCGACGGAAACCCCGGTCCCGACGTCCGTCATCTTCTCCACGCCCGCGGCGACCACGATCTCCTCCATACCGCTGGCGACTGCAATCACCGCCTGCCGGAAGGCCAGGCCTCCGGACGCACACGCCGCCTCCACGCGCGTGGAGGGTATGTGGAACGAGGCGAGGCCGGCATAGTCGGCGATCAGGGCCCCGATGTGCTCCTGCTGGACGAATCGCCCTGCGCTCATATTTCCCACGTACAGGGCGTCGATCTGCTCGCCGGCAATGCCGGCGTCCTCGAGGGCGAGGGTCCCCGCCTCGACGAAGAGATCCCGGAACGAACTGCCCCAGTGCTCCCCGAAGGCGGTGCACCCCACCCCGATCACGGCCACGTCTCTCATCGCTGCATCACGATCTTTCCCTTGTGTCTGGCGTACTGTGCATATCCGACGTAGATGGGATTCTCCAGCAGGCGGACGACGGACGGGGCGGCATCCCGGTCGAAGAGATCGGGGGACTCGATCGCGTCGGTCACCTCGATATCGAACGCGTCGCTCCCGGCCCCCGAGCCGAACGAGGCCACAAAGATGGTGTCGCCGCTCTTTGCAACATCCAGCGTGGCGGCAAGCCCGATCATGGAGGATCCGCTGTAGGTGTTCCCCAGCCGGGGAACCACCAGTCCCGGACGAATCTGATCGGAGGAGAAGCCGAGCAGCTGCGCCACCCTGCGGGGGAACTTGGCGTTCGGCTGGTGGAATACGGCATACGTGTAGTCTTTTGCCGTCTTATGCACCTGCTCCAGGAGCATCGCGGAGGCGCCCTGGATATGCTTGAAGTATCCGGGCTCGCCCGTGAACCGCCCGCCGTGCCGCGGATAGTCCTGCCCCTCGCGCCTCCAGAAGTCCGGTGTATCCGTCGTGTAGGAGCAGGTTCTGTGGATGCGGGCGATGGGGTCGTCGTTCCCGATCACAAAGGCAGCCCCGCCGGCCGCCGCTGTATACTCCAGGGCATCGCCGGGTGCTCCCTGGGCCACGTCCGCCCCGATCGCCATTCCGTACCGCACCATTCCGCTCCGCACCAAGCCCATGCAGGTCTGGATGCCGGCCGTTCCGGCCTTGCAGGCGAACTCGTAGTCTGCGGCGGTCATGCAGGGGGTCGCGCCGATCGCCTGACCGACGGTGCACGCCGTGGGTTTCACCGCGTAAGGGTGCGACTCGCTCCCGACATAGATCGCGCCGATCTCCGACGGGGGGATGGCGCGCCGATCCAGCGCCGATCGAGCCGCCTCGACGGCAATCGTCGCCGTATCCTCGTCCACGTCGGGAAGCGACTTCTCGTACACCCCGAGTCCGCTGCTGACGTCCTCGGCGTTCGCCCCCCAGACCCGGGTGATCTCCTCGATTTTTATCCGGAACCTCGGGATATACACCCCGTAGGTCATGATGCCTACCATGCTTTCTCCCTCAATGCGCTGATGATGTTCTCCACCGACATGTCGGTGCACAGTACGGTGATTCTGTCCTTTTCCGCCAGCCGCGGAACCAGTGGATCCGCCTGTTCGGGGCGGACGCCCTGCAGCACCACGCAGCGGGGCTTGAAGGGCGTGACACGGATCGCGACCATGGGCGACTTCCCGACGGTCAGTTCCGCAAAGATCAGGGCCCGCTCCGTGCTCCAGCCGTAGATGCGGTTGAACTCGTTGGCGGAGAGGTTCATGATAGCCGCGATGCTGTTGATGATCGTGTAGCCGTAGATCGTCTGCTCCAGGGAGCCGCAGAGGGGCACGGCGCCGATGCACTCGGCGAAGTCCTTCAGCGGGATCGGGGAGGCATAGTCGTGGATGTCGTAGATGACATCGTCCTCGATATCGGAGTAGAGGATCCGGGCGAATTTCTTGATGTACTTGCCGCCGTTCTCCTCGTCGATGGAGAGGATCGTGTCCACGATCTTACCCACGACTGCCGTTCCCGGGCTCTTCCGCCGCCCTCCTTCGTAATCGCTGATCACCGAGGGGGAGACTCCCAGCCGCTCTGCGAGAACGCCCTGCGGAATGTTGAAGCTCATTCGCCATTTCTTCAATGCCTGGCCGGGCATATCCGAAAGCGTAATCTCTCCTGCCATTTTCTCGGCAAGCTGATGACGCAATCCGGATTTCATAGCAGATCAGGTACACCGGAGAGTGTTAAATAACTAACGAATAGCATTTCGACATTTCCCGAACTTCCCGGAGAGCGGCGCCCCGCAATCCATATATAGGATGCATCCCAATAATGATACGCATGGTCGAGGCGGAGGATCTGCGGTTTTTAAAGGCTCTGGCCCTCATGGGGGGCCACAAAGGACCGATCTGGGTGTCGTCCCAGGTTCTCTCCCGGACGCTATCCCTCAGCCCCCAGACCGTCTCCCGCCGTCTCAAGTCCCTGGAGACCCAGATGCTCATCGAACGGTCCGTCCGTGCCGACGGACAGTACGTCACAATCACGGAGAACGGCGAGCGGGAGCTGCAGCGGGAGTACTCCGAGTATGCCCGCATCTTCGGACGGGAGAAGCGACACTACGTCCTCTCGGGCACGGTGATCAGCGGTGTCGGGGAGGGGCGTTACTATATGAGCCTTCCGGAGTACCGCCGGCAGTTCCTGGAACGCCTGGGATTCGAACCGTTCCCCGGCACACTGAATATCAAGCTGGATCCGGCGAGCATGCAGATCCGCAGGAAGATCGACGCCCTGGACTGGGAGGTGATCCGGGGATTCGAGAAGGAGAACCGCACATTCGGGGACGCCCGAGCGCGGATCTGCAGAATCGACAGCATCCCGTGCGCAATGATCGTTCCGGGACGGACCCACTATCCGGACGATATCATCGAGGTCATCGCGCCTGTGGAGCTCCGAACGGCACTGAACCTCTCGGACAGCGATCGAGTGAACCTGGAGATAACCTATGATTGAGGATGCGCTGAACGCACTGCGGGCAGGAGAGTTCATCCTGCTCTACGACTTCGACGATCGAGAGAGAGAGACAGACTTCGCCATACGGGCGGATGCCGTCACGCCACGGCACATCCGCCAGATGCGCAAAGACGGTGGGGGGCTCATCTGCACGGCAGTGCATCCGCTTGCGGCTGCCCGTCTCGGTCTGCCATTCGCGAGCGAGATCTTCAGCCAGTGCCTGACGGGCGTCTCGCCCTCCATCCAGGGAGTCACCGAGAGGCTCGGGGAGATCCCCTACGATCCGAAGAACCGGTCGTCTTTCTCCCTCTGGGTGAACCACCGCCGGACGTTCACGGGGATCACGGACAACGACCGGGCGTTGACGATCAACGAGATCGCCAACCAGGTAAAAAAGTCCCTCAATGGCGGGGGAGCGGAGTTCAACCGGCTGTTCCGCACACCCGGTCACGTGGCGCTGCTGCGGGCGGCAGAGGGTCTCCTGGATCGCCGTTGCGGCCAGACGGAACTCTCAGTCGCACTCGCCGCCTTTGCAGGCATTACACCGGCGGTGGCGATCTGCGAGATGCTGGACGACGAGAGCGGTCTTGCCCTCTCTAAGGAGGATGCAATGCGGTATGCACGGAGGCACGGGCTGGTCTTCGTCGAGGGGCGGGAGGTCCTGGATCGGTGGAGACCCGGCAATCATCAGATCCGATAACCTTGCCATCTGCATGCATCCCGTGTTATCTTCATTTTTTTATCAAATTGCATGTTTGAAAAGTCAAAAATTTTCGTTAAAAATAAATATCTATATACAGCAGTACCTTTCAGATGAAAAAAGACGCGATTGTATATCTGAATACACGAAAACGGGGCGAATACGAGGAGCAACTGGCTGCAGTCCAGAAGTATGCCCGCTACCGGTTCAATATCCATAAAATCTTTCACGATCACCGCTCGAAATCGGCGCCGTCGGAACGGGAGCTCTATCGTGAGATGCTGAAGTATGCGGCTGACACCAACGTCGAGTCCGTCATCCTGCACAGCATCCCCGAGTTCTCCAGAAACCTCGATCTCGCCCTCGAGGAGATCAAGAAACTCACGCACGCCGGCCATGTCGTCTATTTTGCCGATCAAAACTTCATCGGGCACATGGACGAGCCGCAGAAGAGGAGAGAGGCAATTCTGGAGTTCGTCTCGTTCATGGAGCTCTACCAGACCGCGGCAAAAAAGAGCGCTCCGGCACGCCCGAAGCAGAACAGAAAGACGGGGAAATCCATCGGAAGACCAAAGGCTCTGGATCCGGGCCAGATGGAAGCGCTTCTCACGGTGCGGAGGGCCGGAACCAGCATCGGCCAGATCTGCAAGATGTTCAACGTGAGCCGCAGCACGGTCAGCAAGATCCTGGCCGACTACCCGGATCTGAAAGGCGAGTGGAAGGGGAACAAGACCAGCGCCCCGTGATGGGCGGCCCCGTTCCCGCACCCATCACTCTTTTGCCAGTTCCTTCAGCACGTCATCGGGAAGTTTCCGCGCGATATCGACCTTCGTCGGGCACCGCCCCAGGGGGATGTTCCTCTGCCGGGCGGCGTCCTTGAGATCCTTCGTCTTGATCCGCTTGAGGAGATCCGTTAACTCCTTGTCATCCATACTGCTCACGGGGAGGTGTTAGATGAAAAGGGGGATAAAAACATACTGTTTCTTCCCGCGGGCGGTCTGACCGCTTCAGCCCATCGGGTTCTGTCGGGGAAGGTTCGGGCTTCTGATCCGTTCGGAGCGGGAGGAGGGGATCCCGAAAGATGGCCGCAAGGGGGGACGCCCTCCCATCTTCGTGCGGCTGACCCCGGTGCTGGGGCGGGAGGACTGCCGTCGTGAGCACACGAGATCCGGACACCGGTTCACGGGAAGAGGTTCGGTCTGGACGGTATCCCGGGCAGGGAGACGGATTCGCGCATGGCGGGAGGACGGGCAGGAGAACCGGCCATAACCGGGAGATGAAGGCGCACCTCCCTGCTCCGGAGCGGTCCCGCTGCGCCCGGGGATGCGGCAGGGCATACCAGCGCTATCCGTATCCACGGCAGAACGGCGGGCCATCTGCGTCAGGTGATGGAGATCCGGTGCGGATGAGTCTCTCCGCAGGCCAATTTCCAAGATTTTATCTCATGCAGGGGATAAAATTGTATGGTGATGCATATGATCGGGCTGGTGAGCGGGAAGACCGTGCTCTTTACGATCTGGCTCCTCTTCTCCAACCCGTTCGTGCCCGATTGGGGCCTGCAGCTCCTGGTTTCGGTCATCATCGGGCTCCTCCTGCCGGAGATCATCGTTCACCCCCTGGACAGCCTGATCTCCCGGATCCCCGGAGTGACACGGTTCAAGGAGTACCTGCGCAACCACGAGAGGCTGAAGGGGCTGTACTCCTCCGGATCCCGCCGGCTGCAGCAGATCGTGCCGCGGACCATTGCCGGGTACCTCTTCACGTACATGATAGGCTGGTCCGCACTGTTCCTCTACTGGTATCTGCCGTAAGGGCCCTGACGGTCGAAAAAAGGTTATATTTTCAGCTGGGTGAGCGCATCGTACGCCATCTTCCTGTAGACTTCAGGATCGGTGTTGTAATGCGCCTTCGCCTTCTCGGAGTCTTCGGTCGAACCGAACTGGTCCAGGCGGTCCAGCGTGCTCTTCGCGGTGTCCATCACCCAGCAGTTGCGGGTGTCGGCATCCACGGTCACGATGGACTCTGCACGGATGGATACCAGCACGGCACCGCTCGGGGACTGGTAGACGTTGGGTTTTCCGACAACGGCAACGAAGGCAGGGGGTTCGATCTTCGCCAGCTGCTGCATCGCCTCCGGCTGGTAGCTGCCCGCGATGACGAAGAACGTGCCGGTCGGATCCGAGATCCGCGCGTGGTAGAAGATGTTCTGGTCCCCGCGGCGCTCCTTCTCGGTGAGCGTCCCGATGAAGAAAATGCGGTTGGCCCGGATACCGGTGGGGAGCAGGATATAGCTGGGGCTTTTCTCGTCCTCCCCGTCCTTGAACTGCAGGTTCACCTCGCGGAGCTCGGCGGCGAAAACCCGGCGCGCCGGTTCGCGCTCGAACCCCTCGCGGTGGCGCGGTCCGGCTCCCTTCCTCTCGGCCATATCAGGCACCTCCCGCGCGGTTCAGGAGATCCGCGAGCTTCGCAGGATCGAACGTCAGCTTCTCGCACTGCCGGGCCAGGATCCTGCCGTCCATCTCGCTGCCGCGGCATGCAATATACCGCCCCATCGTCGCATCCCGGAGGCGGTAGAAGACCTCGTCCATTCCCAGCGGGTTGTTCTCCGCCAGTTCGATCGCCTCGTCCAGGGTGATGCCGGAAAGCTGCTCCACGAGATCCCGCTGCAACAGGATGTTCCGGCTCCTGGTCCCGTCGTCGAGGACGGCTTTCAGGCGGAGGTCGTATCGGAACTTCTGCTGGATCTCGTGGATCGGGCAGTAGTTCTGGCGGGAGAGGGTGCGGTTGCAGCCTTCCACGGGGCACCGTTTGATCAGCCCGGAGCCGGGCGCGATGTGGACGATCACGCCTTTCGCGACATCGCCGGCACCCACCTCGATGTCGCCCTCGTCGGCGATGTAGACCGCGGTGTTCAGGTTCAGGGAGAGGCGGCCGTTGAACTCGTCCACCTGGCCGTAGTAGATGTTGTAGACCGTGTCCGGCGCGAGTTTCTCCTTCTCAGGTTCGTCCTTCCAGATGGTGAACTTGATCGTGCCCGACTCGTCGCCGAGGAGCCCCGTCTGGAGCATTCGCTCGTGGGAGGGCTCCCACTCCTGCACCATCTTCGCACGGATGCTGCCCACGCCGGGCTTCAGATCGGCGATGGGGGATATACTGGGAAGCAGAATGGCGTCCGAGTCCACGCCGACGATCGTCGTGCCCGAGTGCATCTTCAGGTTCGGCATGCCCTTGTAGGAATCGACCACGGCGGACTCCAGACGGTACCACTTGCCCTGCTCCATGCGGGGTGCGTTGGCGCTGGACCAGACCACAAACCGGATCGCACCGCTGGAATCGGCGATGATGCCGCTCTGGGCGATGCTGGGGGATGGGGGATTGGACAGAGAGACGACCTTTCCCTGCACTGACACCCACTCGCCGGGGACAAGAGTTCCGATCTCGAGGAGGTCGGTCGACCGGCTGCCGCCCGAGGGCGTGATCGAGTGCTCGCGGGCGACCTCGTTCATCACCGTCCGCTCGGCTTCGGCGGGGTTCACTCCGAACTCTTCGATCAGGCGCCGTATCTTGGACTCGATCTTTTTCCTGTCGGCCTGAACGCCTTTCTGTTCGATTTTCTGGGAGATTCTTTCGACAATGGTGGATACTTCCATATATTACATCTCCAGCTTATATCTGGCGTTCTTCAAACCTTATAAGCATAGGTCCACGGTGCGAAACTGCAGGCGGAAAGAACACTTAAGTACCGGTAGCGCAGATAAACTGAGCATGACGGTAACGGCAGACAGTACAATAATGGAGCTGCTTCGGGAAAAACCCGAATCCGCCCAGGTTTTATTCCGGTTCGGTATGGGGTGCCTCGGGTGTTCGGTCGCCCGCGGGGAGACGATCCGCGAGGCAGCAGAAGTTCACGGGATTCCCCTGAAAGAGCTGCTGGACGCCTTGGGCGTCGCCGAGAGCTAACTTATCTTCTTTTCCAGGCGGTCCCGATAGCGCTTCAGTTCCCGGAGAGTTGCCTCCGGGTTTCTTTTCAGGTACTCTGCCACCGCCGGCAGGTGGAGAAGATGGCAGCGGCTGCAGCTCCAGATCTCTCCACTGGTGGAACTCTCCACGAGTTCGCCAAGAGCCGGATCCCCGCAGGGATAGAACGGACAGTAGCAGAAGTCGCAGACCTGCCCCGGGAAGTGGCAGGGATAGTAGGGGCACCCCTCCGCCCTCCATTCCACCCAGTGATCCCCGCCGTATCGGCTGTATACGAAGAAGGAGGGTGCGTCCCTCCGGATTGTTCCGGCATGCCTCTTCAGCGCCTGCTCCACGCCGAACTGGACGGCGGCATACACCCGTCTCCCCACCTCGGTGAGAACCCCGGCGTAGACGTGCTTCTCCTCCCCCTCGCTGGCAACCACGACGGCGTCTGTCGGAGTTCCGGTACAGGAATAGCCCGCCGCCTGCAGCCCCCGGGTCTTCGCCTCGGTGGCGACGATGATCGTCTCCAGGAGAGCGGAGGGCGATAGCCCCTCGCGGCTGTAGATGATCAGGTTGATGGTGCCGGGCAGCGCCGGAGCAGATTCTCTCACCCCTGCGGTGACGAACACCGTGAGCATGTCGTACTGGAGGATGCAGAGGTTGCTCAACGCAACAGCCGTCAGGAGACCGAACGCATCTTCGCCGAACCCTTCCCGCCGGGCCAGGCGCTGGATATAGGCACGGGGATCAGACCCGTCCCAGTCTTCAGGAACGCTGTGGTTGAAGATCGTGGAGACGCGTCCGATACCGCCATGGACGGCGGTACTCGCGCCGACAAAGTCGCCCCGGAGAAAGAGGGTCGCCTCCCGGATGAAATACCTCATGCCACCGTGTAACGGACCCGATCTTTCAGTTCCTGCTGTTTACCGGCATTCCACCCGGAGACGTCCTGCATGTAGCCCGTCACCCGGCTGATCTGCACTACGTCGTGGGACCCGCAGGACGGGCAAACGGCTGCGCCGCAGAGAGGACAGTACTCGATGCCGGTGACAATGTCGTGGGAGCACTCGCAGTGATCGAGGGGGCACATGATCTCGAGGCTCACCTCCCCGCACTCCGGGCAGGGTATACGGTCCACCACGTGGTGGCAGGAATAGCACTTGTACCTGCGCTCCTCGACCGGAATCTCCTTGAGACCCCTGTACTTCTCCGCGAGTGCGCGCTGTTCGGGTGTCCAGTCCATACTACTACATAGATCAGCGGATTATTAAAATTATCACCCCGAACCGCGCAAATGACGCACAAAAAGCCAGAGGATCCGCCTCAACCGACTCATAGGGCTCGTCATTCGGGCAGATGCGCATCCGCCCTTCCGTGCGGAGAACGGGGGCCGTTCTCCCTTCTCTCATCATCGGCGGATCCAGCCGAGCTCCTCTGCCGCAGCCGCTGGATCGGGAGCCTCGTACAGGGTTCTGCCCACGATCACCCCGTCCACCATGGGTGCGATCGCATGGATATCCCCTCCCTGGGCCCCCACGCCCGGGGAGTAGATCTTCAGCCCTCCCACGACGTCGCGGAGGCGGAGCACACGCTCCGGGCGGGTCGCGGGCGCGATGATCCCGTCCGCACCGACCGCGACCGCCAGCGCCGCCAGCCGGTCGGCCGTCTCGGGGCAGAAGAACTCGGTCGCCCCGGGGTGACTCATCTCCGCCACGGCGTAGCAGGCTCCTCCGTGGCGGTGGGCCACCTCCACGCAGGCGGAGAGCGCGTCCGAACCGCCGAATGCGTGGGCGATCACGGCGTCGCATCCGGCGGAGAAGACGGTCTCGCAGATGAGGCGGTTGGTGTTCGGGATGTCCGCCACCTTGAAGTCGGCGATGACGGGGAGTCCGAGTCCGCCCAGCTCGCCGACGATGCGCAGGCCGCTGGCGAGCACCAGAGGATAGCCGATCTTGACGGCATCGATGAAGGGCGCGCAGGCGGTCGCGACCGCGACCGCCTGCGCCGGGTCGCGCACGTCCAGGGCGAGGATCAGGTCCGTCATCTTTGCAGCCTCTCCAGGACGGCGGCCACCAGCAGGGGGAAGGTGATGGTCGCATCCCCGTAGACGGTCGCGGATACCGCCTCCTCCTGGAGTTTTCCCCAGGAGCGGGCTTCGTCCAGCGTTGCCCCCGAGAGACCCCCGAGGTCGGGACGGTCGCCGGTGAGCTGGACCGCGTAGTCGAACCCCTTCGGAGCGAGGAGCATGGACTGGAGGATGTAGTTCTTGGGCACGCCGCCGCCCAGGATCAGCACCCCCGCCCGCTCCGCAGCGAAGCAGCGGTCGATGATCTCCTTCATGTCCAGGAAGGCATCGACCGGCACCTTCCGCGTCTCTCGAAAGAGCCAGTACTGGAGCCCGATCATGGAGTCCTGGATCGCCGGGCAGAAGACGGGGACGTTCTGCCGTGCCGCGGCAGCCAGGATGCCGCTATCCAGGTTCTCCCCGATCCGCCGGAGCAGTCCGCTGATGGAGTGCGCCGAACCTTCTTCGAGCCCGGCGAATACGCCCTGGACGAACTCCTCGAACCTGCAGAATGCATCATTCGGGAGGAAGACGTCGTAGATGCGGTTGATCTCCCGGTGGCGGAGCTCCGTGTCCGAGCCGCTGGCAGTGCCGTGGAGGTGGCGGCAGCCGATCGCCTCGATGATGTCGTGGACCATGTTCGCGCCGGTCGAGACGAGCACGTCGATGTGGCCGCGCTCGATCAGGTCCGCGACGATCCCGCCCATGCCTGCCGGCACCATCGCCCCGGCAAGCCCGAAGAACCGCGTGGCGGATGCGTCCCGCAGCATGTCCTCGTAGATCTGCGAGGCGCGATAGAGAGCGCCCGCATTGAACGCTCCGGCACTCCCCATCTGCTCCACCAGATCGGCGACGCTCATGCCGGGCAGAATCCGCACCTGCTGTACTGGTTCGTCCATTTCCCTCCCGTTCCCCCACTAGTATATGCGTGTACCAGACCATAAAGGAATTTCAGCATCCCGCCGTGGTGCACGCCCGCTTCATTTCCCCGGAAGCGAAACGGCACTCGCGATGCAGGGGCGGTCCCCGCACTCCCGCTCCGCGGGGGTGAACCGTACCAGCGGTTTTGCCAGGTGGCGGCGTGCGATCGGCGGCACCTCGTACCAGCCGCAGCGGATCGCCCTCCCGACGGATCGGAGCTCCGGAGCCTGCGCACGACCCGGACAGAACCTGCACTTGAAGCCCTTCCCCCTCCCCGCGCTGGTCATCCTCCGCCCGCAGGCCGGGCAGAGGGGGGGGCGCTTCTCCACCGCCGCCGCCAGGGAACGGACGCACATCTTCTCCAGATTGAGGCTGCCGCCCTTGTAGCTTCCCGCCGCGATCAGGCGGTCGCCGGGGAGGAGAGCCCGTACGACGTCCCGGAACTCCTTCGTGGGCTCGTAGGCCATGCAGCGCAGCGTGCTTCCGTCCCTTCCGAGGAGGACGGAGACGTGCCCCCCGGCGCGGGTCTCCGGGAGGGAAGCGACCGTCCCCTCCACCCGGTAGGACCTCCCCTCCTCGAGCGCACCGATGACTCCGGGTATCAGGTGCACGTCGGTCCCCTGGTTGGTGGCGTAAATCTGCTCGATCTCCGGCTCTTCGGAGCGGATAAAATGGGCGGCATACGACACCCAGGCGGGGCTCTCCCCCCGGATGCCGTAGAGGACCGGATCGGGCGTGTGCGGGACGCAGACCACCGCATCGTTCCTACGGTCCACAGTGTCCCAGGTGTGCGGGTAGGTCTTTGCATCCGCGAGGAAGAGGGTCTCCCTCTCCACGTACCGAGGCGTCCCCCAGCGCTCGGGTTTGCGGTAGGCGAGGAACTCGTAGGTGCGGTCGGGAAGCTCGCTCGCGACGGCCGCCGTGGCTCCCACAAGCCCCCGCCGGTTCTTGTAGCCCCGGTACCGCGCACCGGACGTCTCCAGCAGGCGGATGGCCTCCGAGATCTCGCAGAACCCCTGGACTGCGCGGTAATAGAAACCGGAGGGGATCCTCTCCTCGGTGACGACGACGCCCGGGTTGGTGTTCTCCGCGGAAAAATCTGCAAATTCCTCCACGCACGCGCAGGCGATCGAGAACGCCCGGTCCGGATCCCCCTCCGCCTCGATGCAGATCGCCGCATTCCCCCGCGTCTTCCAGACGACATTGGGGTTGAGGCGGAGGAGGCAGGCTCCGGAGACGCAGAACTTCCGCTCTTCCAGGCGTTGCCGCAGCACTGCCCCGATGTAGCTCGTGCACATGCCGGCCGGCGAGTCCGTGTCGTCGATCCCGATGCGCATAACCCTATATTTATTACCAACATACACTATATCGGTTCTTAAAGAGTATGCCCCTGGAAGAGCTCCTCCAGATGGTCACCAGCATCATGCGGATGGCGGGTTACCAGGTCTCCCAGCCCTGCACCATCCGCCCCCGCAGTTTCGACCTCATCTGCGGCAACCAGCGGTTTCTGGTGATCATCAAGGTGGTCGCCCAGATCGACAGCGTCAGCGAGGACATCGCATTCGATCTGGGTCTCATCGCCCGCCACCTCCTGGCGTCTCCGCTGATCGTGGGGGAGCGGGCCCGCGACGCGGTGCTTGAACGGGGCGCCGCCTACATCCGCCACGGCATCTTCGCCATCAACGCGGCGACCCTGTACGACTACTTCGTCGACAATATCCCCCCGCTGATCTACGCCTCGCCGGGAGGGCTGTACGTGAGCATCGACAGCGTGCTGCTCCGGAGCCTCCGGGAGCGGCACAACCTCTCCCTCGGCGATCTGGCGCACATGCTCGGCGTCTCCCGCCGGACCATCAGCAAGTACGAGAGCGGCATGGGGACGACCGTGGATATCGCCGCCAGAATCGAGGAGATCTTCGACACTGCCATCTCCATCCCCATCGATCTCCTCCATGCCCCCTCGAGCCCTCCCCACATCCCCGAGCAGACGACGCAGGACGTACCGTCCGACCTGGAGCGCATCGGCATGGAGCTCCACGCCACCCGCCGTGCACCCTTCGAGGTCCTCGCCCTCTTCAAGAAGGACACGATCCTGACCGGCTACGGGTCGGCGGAGCGGGTGGAGAAGCGTGCCCCCCTGATCGGGAGCATCTCCCAGGTAGCACGGGTGCACGCGCTCTGCATCGTCGCGAACTACGATAAGCAGAAGAAGATCGGCAAGACCCTCGTCCTCGGCGAGAAACGCCTGCGGTCTCTCGAGGATGGATCGGAACTCATCGAGCTGATCAAAGAATAAAATTTTATATAGAACTACAAACCAACTATTTCACCGCAAAAACGGTGATGTTCCATGTCACAACTCGCAGGACAGCCGATTTTAATCCTCAAGGAGGGCAGCAGCCGCACCCGCGGACGCGATGCCCAGGGTGCCAACATTGCGGCCGCCAAGGCGGTGGCCAATGCCGTGCGAACGACCCTCGGACCGCGGGGGATGGACAAGATGCTCGTGGATACCATCGGTGACGTGGTGATCACGAACGATGGCGTCACAATCCTGAAGGAGATGGACATCGAGCATCCCGCCGCCAAGATGATGGTCGAGGTGGCCAAGACCCAGGACGATGAGGTTGGGGACGGCACGACCACCGCCGTGGTCATCGCCGGGGAACTCCTCAAGCGTGCGGAGGACCTTCTCGACCAGGAGGTTCACCCGACCGTGATCGCCCACGGTTACCGCCTCGCAGCCGAGAAGGCCGAAGAGATCCTGAACGAGATCGCGCTCGGCGTGACTCCGAAGGACACCGATGTGCTCGTCAACATCGCCAGCACGGCGATGACCGGCAAGGGTGCGGAGGCGGCGAAGGAGGCCCTGACCCAGCTCGTCGTCAAGGCGGTCACCATGGTCGCCGACGAGGATGGCACCGTCGATCCCGAGAACGTCAAGATCGAGAAAAGGGTGGGCGGCTCCATCGAGGACTCCGAGATCATCGAGGGCATGATCATCGACAAGGAGCGTGTCCACCCCCAGATGCCGCGGAAAGTGGAGGACGCCAGGATTCTGCTCCTGAACGCCCCCATCGAGTTCAAGAAGACGGAAGTCGACGCCGAGATCAACATTACCAGCCCCGACCAGCTCCAGGCATTCCTGGACGAAGAGGAGCGGATGATCCGGAACATCGTGGACAAGGTCGTCCAGAGCGGTGCCAACGTCGTCTTCTGCCAGAAGGGCATCGATGACATCGCCCAGCACTACCTTGCGAAGGCCAAGGTGCTCGCCATCCGCCGGGTCAAGAAGAGCGACATGGAGAAGCTCGCCCGCGCGACGGGCGCCAGTGTGGTCTCCAGTATCGACGCGATCAGCGCCGAGGAGCTCGGCTACGCCGGTCTCGTCGAGGAGCGCAAGGTGAGCGGCGAAGAGATGATCTTCGTCGAGAAGTGCAAGAATCCGAAGGCCGTATCCCTGATCGTCCGCGGTGGAACCGAACACGTCGTCGACGAACTCCAGCGGGCTATCGACGATGCGATCAACGTGGTCTCCGTCGTTATCGAGGACAAGAAGTACATCGCGGGCGGGGGCGCCCCCGAGACCGAGCTCTCCCTGCGGCTGCGGGATTATGCCGCATCGGTCGGCGGGCGCGCCCAGCTGGCGATCAACGCCTTTGCCGACTCCATGGAGATCATCCCCCGCACCCTCGCCGAGAACGCAGGCCTCGACCCAATCGACATGCTCGTCGAGCTCCGGGCAGCGCACGAGAAGGGGAAGAAGAACATCGGTCTGGACGTGTACGAGGGCAAGGCCGTCGACATGACCAAGAAGGGTGTCGTCGAGCCCCTGCGGGTCAAGACCCAGGCGATCTCGAGCGCGACCGAAGCCGCCATGATGATCCTGCGCATCGACGACGTCATCGCCTCATCCAAGACCCCCGCACCGCCGGAAGGTGGCATGCCTCCGGGAGAAGCGGGCGGCATGGGTGGCATGGGCGGTATGGGCGGCGAGTTCTAGGTCCCGGATACGCCTCATCTTTTTTCCCCCTCAACCAGAAATCGTATTTTACCAACGATCCACGGATGCGGGCAGGAGAGCATGGTGAATGTCCTTCTTCCCGTGGGAATAACGCAACTTCCCGGTGTGAGATCCGGATCCTGCACCGGATTGGGGAATCTGATCGGGTAAAGCCGTCCTCCGGGCCTGGAGTCTGAAATAAGGGTGGCCGGGAAGCGAGCGGCAGGGAGGCGTGCACGATGCGCTCTTCCTGTCCCCGCTCGCCCGGTGAATATGCGGCCCTTGATAGCGGGTTTGATTCGGAGCGCTGCATCCCACCGGCTTCATTCACCATACCTTTTAATGTCTGCACCGTCAGGTACATCCATGAGCGAACGCTTCATCTTCACCAAGCACCGCTGCTCCTGCTATAACTGCGGAAAGGAAGTGGATCAGGTGATAAAAGCGGTGCGCAGCCAGGCCCAGGTGGTCTGCCCGAACTGCGGGGCCACGCGGATCTTCATCCCCCGGATCGAGGAGGTGGGGCGGAAGGGGCTCTATACGAAGATCGGCTGCTACGATGTCTGGAGCCTGGTCGCCACAGCGGTCTGCCCCCACTGCCGCGCGGAGGGGCCCCACGACCTGACCATCGGCTGCGATCAGTTCACGGTCCACTGCCGCAACTGCGACTTCATCCACTTCTACAAGTTCAACCTGGAGTACATCGCCCAGTGCCCGATCGAGGCGGAGTGAGTCGTCCCGCCGGCCGGTGCCCACTGCGGCTCCCGCAGTCCCGTTCGGAGAGCAAGGCAACCCCTGCGCGCCTGAACGTTCCTCCCGTCTTCGTTCAGACGGCGATGCACGCCCCGGACCATTCCCGCAACCCCGGCAGGAGGACCCCATCCCGGTCCCGCGCGCTGTACGAAAGAGAAGGTTACCGACCGATTGGAGGATATGGCACCTCAAGCGGACAGCGCGCGAGGTCCATCCTGCTGCAATTTCATCCTCTTCGTGGAGAGGCCGTGAACAATCGCGATGGCAGTACGGCGGCCCCGGCAGCATGGCACTTTCAGGCGGTTTTCGGGAATGGGGCGCACCCAGGAAGAGACAGCGGGAAATGTTACAGAATATGGCATTCCGCTCGCCATGGGGAGAACGAACGCGGAGTACGAGAGTCGTGTCTTACGCAGGAGACGCTGCGAGCGGGCAGCGAGAAACCCGGTAGAAAGATGGAGAAGGAGAGGAGTATTGCAGCCCGAATTCCTTTATCGGTATCATGGGACGTGCAGTCGGTTGAGGCGATTGTTGCCCTGCACAGGCTCCACACTCCTCATGGAAGGATAGGCGTTATTGGTAATAAATTTTTTCTTATTAGTAACACTTATTAATATTATTTATATTATTATTAAGAATTTTCAAAGAGATACCAAATGTGTGCAACAGCTGCACGGCGGCGGGATTTCCTGCGTGAACCGGGGGATGGGTGAAAGAAAAAAACCTGCAGACAAACCTTCCCCGCGTGAGTCCCGGTTGCAGGGCTGCGGGAAATTGAGGTGGGGAGGTGGAGCGGCAGATTCTCCTCCCATGCTGCCCCGCTTGAAGGAAAGGAGATCTTCGAGGCGATTGGAACCATCCCCGCCGTCGATCGCCAGGGAGTACCGGTGTCAACTGAACCATGCGAACTACCTCTCTTGTTCGAAATCATAAGGTCGCCATTTTCTGCAGAGTCAAGCAGCTGATCGATTGCCCTGCATGTCCCTCGCAATAATGATGCTGAATGTGGTTTTGGGATGACCTCCATGAAGGCTGACTGCGCACACCGCTCTTCTGCATTCCGGCGCGATTGCATGGAACTGCAGTGCAGCATGAGCCCGGGTAGTCGGAGGCAGAGGGAGGATCGGGGATGCTGGCCCGGGTTCGATCTTCTCTGCCGTGCAGGGGAGTGATAAGGGCCCTGTACGAGTGGCGATCGTTCCCCTCTCTTCGGGAGGGGAGAGGCTTTTCCTCTACCGCTCCTCCCGCTCCATCGCGATCGCTTTTTTCGGGCACTCGTTGGCGCAGATCCCGCAGCCCTTGCAGAAGTCGAGATCGACGTCGAGATTCTCGTCGATCGCCGCCTCGGGGCAGTAGAGGGCGCAGAGCCCGCAGGCGTTGCATTTCTCTCTGTCCACCACGGGGCGAAAGGTCCTCCACGCCCCGGTCCTGCCGCAGGCCCCTTCGACGGGGCGGCTCATCGCCAGACGCTCGCTCATACCACCATCTCCGCATACGCCGCTTCAGCGGCCTGCACGTTCCGTTCGTCCTTGAACGTCCCCCGGATCGCCTGCTTTGCCGAGTCCAGGCTGACGATTCCGAGCTTTGCGAGCGCCCCGAGAACCGGCGTGTTCAGGATAGGGCTCCCTGCGACCACCAGGTCGAGGGCGAGGGCGATGCCCGTGAGATCCACTTCGAGAGTGCGGTAGCCGTCGAGCTGCAGGTCTTTCGAACTGTTCAGGAGCACCGTCCCACCTTCCTTGAGGCCTTGCAGCACGTCCACCGTATCCATGATGCTGGCGTCCAGCACCACGACCAGGTCCGGCCGCTTGATCTGGCTGTAGATGCGGATGGGGCGGTCGTCGATCCGCACGAAGCTGACGACCGGCGCACCCCGCCGCTCCGCCCCGTAGAAGGGGCAGGCGGTGGCGTAGCGCCCGTCGAGGACCGCCGCCTCGGCGAGGAGTTTGGCTGCCGTCACCCCGCCCTGGCCGCCCCGGGAGTGGACCCGCACTTCATACATGGCTGTTCACCCCGAACCAGAGTTCCTCCCCGGGCCGCCGTTCCCGCACGAACCCGGCCATATCCTCGTAGGTGACCTCCTGGCCGCCGAGCCCCGCGATCACGGAGTACGGCGCGGTTCCCGTTGTGGAGCGGATTGAGCGGGCGAGCACTCCCCCGAATCCGAAGGAGTAGTCACGGTCGATCACCACCGCGTCCCGCCCGCCGAGGTCGAGCGGGGCGAAGGGGCGGAACCAGCGGATCCGTATGGAGCCGGCTTTCACCCCCTCCTCGCGGAGGCGATCGACGGCGACCTCCGCCTCCTTTCCGAGCGTTCCCATCGCCACGATCACCACGTCCGCATCCTCGACGCGATATTCCTCGGTCCAGCCGTAGGAGCGGCCGAACCGCTCCGCAAACTCCCGCTCCGTCTCCTCGATCACCGCCCGTGCGTTCCGCATCGACCGCTCGATATCCCAGCGGAACCTGTAGAACTCCTCCGGTCCGGTGAGGGGCCCGTAGCCGCGGGGGTTCGCCGTATCGATCGCGTGCGGAAGCCGCATATCGGGGATGAAATCGCCGAGCTCCACCTTTTCGAAGGGCTGATTGATGTGGGAGAGGGAGAAGCCGTCCAGGTTGACCATAACCGGAAGGAGGACGTCCCCGTGCTCCGCGATCCGGAACGCCATCAGCGTGGCATCATAGGCCTCCTGCACGGTGCTGACGTAGACCTGCAGCCAGCCCGTGTCCCGCTGGGAGAAGGCGTCGGTGTGCTCCGCCCAGATGTTCCAGCCGGGACCGAGCGCCCGGTTCACGTTCGCCATGACAACGGGGAGCCGGGCGCCGGCCGCCCAGTGCAGCATCTCGTGCATGTAGAGCAGCCCGTGGGAGCTGGTGGCCGTGAACGTCCGCACGCCGGTCACGCTGGCGCCGATGCAGGCGGCCATGGCGGAGTGCTCGCTCTCGACCGGAATGTACTGGCTCTCCATGCTCCCCTCGGAGACAAAGCTGGCGATGGTCTCCACGATCTCGGTCTGGGGGGTGATGGGGTAGGCGGCCACGACGGCGGGTTTTGCCTGCCGCACCGCCTCCGCAACCGCCTTGTTTCCCGTCGCCATCATGCGCATGGCTCCTCCACCTCGCACCGGATGCGCCGGATATTCTCCTGCACCTGCTGCTGCAGGGCATCCGCCGTTGCCGCATCCAGACCCCGGAACCGACCCTGCGCCTTGAGATACGACTCCAGAGGCGCTGGATTCTTCATCGCCGCCCGCGAGGGCCCGCTGACGGTGAGCCTGCCGTGCTCGCGCTCCCAGAGGATCCACATGCCGCTTTTGACCGCGAGTTTTCCCATCTCGATGGTCTTATCCGCGGGGAACCGCCAGCCCGGCGGACAGGGAGCGAGGATGTGGATGAAGGTCGGGCCCCGGATGGAGAGCGCCTTTTGCACCTTCTTGTAGAGGTCGAGGGGGTAGGCGCTGCAGGCGGTTGCCATGTAGGGTGGAGAATGCGCCGCAACGATCCCGTCGATATCCTTCTTCTTGTGGATCTTGCCGCCCGGCGTGGTCGTCGTCAGCGCACCGAGCGGTGTCGAGCCGGATCGCTGCATGCCGGTGTTTCCGTAGGCCTCGTTGTCGTAGCATATGTACAGAAAATCTGTCTCGCGCTCGAACGCTCCGGAGAGTGCCTGCAGCCCGATATCCACCGTCCCTCCATCACCGGCGTAGACGATCACGTTGGTCTTCTTCCCTGCCGCGCGATAGGCCGAGCTCATGCCGGATGCGCAGGCGGCTGCTGCGGCGAACGCGATGTTGTAGACCGGTATGTTCATGGCCGTGCGGGGGTAGATCCCCTGGATCACGCTCGTACAGCAGGCCGGCACGATGAGAACGGTATCGGGACCTGCGGCCTTGAGAACGTACCGCAGGCAGAGGGTTGAACTGCAGCCAGCACAGGCTGACGTGCACTTAAAAATATACTCCTCTTTCGGGATTTCAGCCATTCAGTTCCTCGCCAGTACAGTCTGTCGCGAACAATTATGATATTTTTGAGCCTTCGCTGCCATCGATCGGGGAGCAGAGCCAATACAAACACCATTCTTATATAGTTCAAAATCCCCCTTTTCCATGGAAGTGGGAGAAATGGCTGAAGATCCGAAAGATATCGATGTCATCCCGGAAGGAGCCGTCACGGGGACTTCACCGCCGGCAGCGCCAGCTCCCGCAGTCCGGGCAGAGAGGCCTGCTGTGGAGAGTTGCGCCGAGCCCCCCGAAGTCCATCGGGAAGTTCGCCCGGTCATACGGGAACGGAGACAGAACCTGTCCCGTCGGACGCAACGGATCCTGATCGCCGCCGGCGCGGTGCTGGTGCTCGTTCTCGCGGCCTTCTTCACCATGGGGGTAACGTTCGCCGACTCTCCGGGAGCCGCGGCATATCCCTATACGACCACCTACGATGTCATATTTCCCAACAGCGAGAAGGTGCAGCTCGGGAACGTGGAGATCCTGGCCATTCCCAGCGCGGAGAGCGTAACCCTGTCAGTCAACAAGCAGAGGGAGGATATCGCCCTGAACGAGGTCAAGGAGATCTCGGCCCGCCGGGCGATCATAGCTGTCCTCGGGATCCCGGTCCTGAAGTTCGACTTCAAGGTGCTCGCGGAGTACCGCGGTATGGTGGGGACGGATGCACGGTTTTACCTCTCCGTGAAGACGTCGGACCAGATGCCGGAGTTCATCGTCGGCCGGCTCCTCCCGTCGAACATTCAGGCCCGCCCGGCCTGATCACGCTCAGTCGAAGAGGTGGACGCGGTAGCGCTTCGACCTCTCGTCGCGGGCCTTTTTCGCCGCTTCGTATTCCGCAGTTCGATCCTCGTCGCGGGACGCACGCACGCCCCCGAGGGCCGCCCAGGAGCAGAGACGGAGTTCCTCGTTGTAGATGGCACATCGCCCGCCCATGCAGGGCTGCTTGTCGATGGGACAGAGCTTCTCTGGCATGGCAGTACGTAGATCGCTCACGCTAAAGGCATACCGGTCCGGCTGAAGATGCAGCGGGGGCGCCCGCAGCAACGCCAGGAGTCTTCCGGACCCGCAGGACGCTCCGGAAGGGATCCCTCCCGCGGAATCGAACCGATGGGATTGGGGATACTTTTTTATAAGAAAAAGCAGTAGCAGATTCCCGCAGGAGAGACAGAAGCATGGTTGATGTCTGGCAGACCCGCGAAGACGTGGACGAGGCAGTGCACAAGATCAAGGAGACGCTCTCCGAACAGGACGACCTCCCGCCCGCCATGATCGGGGAGGTGAGGGAGTCCATCAACGAGTCCCCGCCGGATCTCGTGCGCTACTTCTACACCCGCGTCGAGGAGTGGACGCCGGAGGCTGTCAAGTACTTCGAGGAGAGAATCTGACGAACCGCTCTCTGCGGTTCCGTACGGCGAAGCGGCGGGGGGATCTGCCCGCCCGACGGCAGGCGGCGCTCCCGATTCCGAGGGGGCTGCAGCAGTCCCGCCCTCACTCCTGGGGACGGGGCTCCAGCTCCGGCTCGGGAGACAGGAACTCCGTCTCGACCGGCGGAGTTGCGGGCAGCCCCGCCTGCGGCATTCTGCCCTGCACCGACTCCCAGAGTCCAAAGCGGTTCCCCTCGGGATCCCTGCAGGTGACAAAGCAGCCCCAGTCCGGGACCTCCTCGACATCGGAGAGGATCTCGCCGCCGCGCTCCTTCACCTTCCGCATGTATTCGTCCAGGAAGGGGACGTTGATGAACAGGGTGATGGGCTGATCAGCCGCCTCGCGCCTCGTCAAAGCCCCGGCGCTGGCGCCAGGACCGGCGGTGCGGATCAGCCAGCGCCGATTCGGGGCGGGAAACGGGCGGATCTGCCAGCCGAAGATCTCTGCGTAGAACCTTCGCGCCCGCTCGGGATCCCGGGCAGGGATCTCGAACCATGTCACTGACGGCATGCAGGGTCCACTCGCCCTCCCCGCTGATGAACCTATCGTATCCGCAGCCCTCTTATCACCCCTGCCGCTCCAGGCTCCTGCGGTCCAGCCGCAGGGAGCCGAACTGGATCGTTGCCAGTGAGTCCCTCTCGTAGGGCGGGGCGAAGACCGTGAGAGTCCGTTCTTCGGGCTTCCAGTCCTCCAGGATTCCCAGGGCGAGGAGGAAGTTCTCGGCGTCGTTCAGCCCGACGAGCAGGCCTCTTTCGGTGTCTGCTGCACCGCCCACCGGCACTCTTCCGTGCACGCCGAGGGCAGCAAGCGGGATCTCCTGAATTCGGGCGTCCCGGAAATACTCTCGAAAGAGCCGCTCACGGTATGCCCTCCGCTGCTCCCTCCCCCTCTCGACAACGGCAAAGGAAGGGGCGAGGCGGTGGATCCTCATCGCCGGGTGCCGCCGGAAGTTGTCCAGGAGGTCCTCGAGCTCCTCTCCCCGCTGGATCGCCACCAGGTGGTCGGGCTGGAGGAGATCGATCGTCTGGAACTGGAACTCCTCGGGCACCGATCCGAAGACGAACCCCGACGAGTCGACGATCACCTTCGCTGCGCCGAGCGCCAGCGCCCTCTCCAGCAGCCGTTTTTCGGCGGCGAGCGTCTGGAGCAGGTGCCCGCTCGGGCTTGTCGACCCCACGAAGCGGAGATGCTCGCCGCCGGGGTGCACCCGCATGCCCACCGTGGCAGGGGGCCCGATCCCCGACTGCCCCATGTCGCAGTCGATGAATGCGGTCGGATGGTGCAGGGCGAGGGCGGCGGCGAGGTGGCGGGCGAGCGTGGTCTTCCCCCGGTCGCTTCCGCCCAGAACGTAGACCACATCCCGTCCTGCCGATCCCCGGATCTGCCTGCAGAGCGCCTGCCACTCCGGTTCGACCACGGTCATTGCAGCCTCACCTGCCCGCAGGGGTGGGGGTCCAGCTATATAAACGCATACGGCATCTTACGGCGGGATGAGCCCCCGGCAGACCTTCTCCATCACCGCGTGGTGGCGGCGGACCGTCTCCAGATGTGCGACGCTCCTGCGGTCCCGCGGCAGCGGCAGGAACGGGATGCCGCAGTCTACGTCCCAGAGAACGAGACCCTCCGCCGGAGCAGCCGGGGGGCGCTCGCGGCACCTCCCTTCCAGCAGATCCGTCACGAGGACCGGGTCGGAGATGCCGCACCCCGTCCAGGTGAGGACGGTTGCCATGCACCGCACCATGTTCCAGAGAAAGCTCTCCGCGGTCACCTCGAAAACGGCGAAGCCCTCCTCGCGGGTGACGCCTGCGGCGAGAACGGTCCGCTCCGGGTTCTGCCCCGCCTCCATCCGGGCCAGGCACGAGAAGTCGTGCCGCCCCAGGAAGAGCCGGCTCGCCTGGTCCATCGCGGAGATATCGAGGCCATTTTCGGGTATGTAGTAGCGGTACGTACGGGATCGGGCATCGTGGCGCGGGTGGAACGCCGCATCCACCTCGGCGTACCCCGTGCACCAGCAGTCCCGCGGGAGCTGGGGGTTGAGGCCCGATAAGGCACGCTCGGGTTCGTCCGTGTCGAATGCACAGACCTGCCCCCGTGCGTGCACGCCCCTGTCGGTGCGCCCGGAGAAGGAGAACCGTGCCTCACGACGATCGGCGAAGAGCTGCAGTCTGCGGCAGGCGGCGACGAACTCCCCTTCCACGGTGCGGCAGCCGGGCTGCACCTGGGAGCCGGCGAACCCCCCTCCGAGGTAGGAGACACGGAATGCCAGTCTCATCGCCGCACTCGGCGCTCCACGCGCTTCCATGCGCTCTTGATCGACTGGCGGGTGTAGGTCCTGAGCGGGGTCATCCGTCCGCCGGCGATGGTGTTTCCCTGGCGGATCGCCTGGAAGATGGCCGTCGCGTTCTTTTCTGCCCGTATGTACGTGAGCCCGAATCCGACGAACCTGGCATGGTGGGCGTCGCTCCCGCCCACGACCGGTTTACCGTAGCGGCGGGCGATCCGAGCAGCCTTCTGGTTGGCGGTGCCGACCAGGAATCGGCTGTTGAAAACCTCGATCGCGTCCACCGCCTCCACGCTGGCCCGCATCTTCAGGGCAGCCCCATGCCGCCACATGTGGTAGGGGTGGGGAAGGATTGTGAGGGCCCCGCGGGAGCGGGCGAGCGCCACGGTCTCCAGGATATCGCGCTTCGCCGGCAGCGGCGTGACCGTGCCCAGCACCAGCAGGTGCCCCTGGCGGGTCGAGACTTCGATCCCGGGGATCACCAAGACGGGCGATTCGCATTCCAGGGCGAAGCGGGCACCGCCCGTCTGGTCGTGGTCTGTGATGGCAATGGCGTCCAGCCCGATCTTCTCTGCCCGATCCAGGATCTCTTCCACGCTGCTCTCCCCGTCCCGCGAAAAATTGGAGTGAATGTGGAGGTCGCACTTGAGCATCGGATCAGATCCGTTTTTATCCTCCCGCATATTAAGGGTGCGTATGCGCATATTGCTCCCCACAGGGGCTGCCACAGCCTCGATCGTCGAGGATGCCGCCCGAGGGCTCGATGCGAAGGTCGTGGTCACCGGAGAGATCGCATCCTTCCTCACCCCCCGCCAGCTGCGCACCCTGCTTGAGGAGGAGCGGTACGACATGGCGATCGTCTCCGGCATGTGCACGGCGTCCTTCCTCGACGTGGAGCGGGAGATGGGCGTCCCGGTCTACCGCGGACCCCGTCACGCGGCGGACCTCGCCAGCGTGCTCGCTCTCCTGGGGAGCGTGGAGCTCTCCCGCACCGTCCCCGCCGACGAGTTCCTGGCCGGGATCCGGCGGGAGCAGGCGATCCGAAGGATCGCGCGGGCGGAAGAGGAGGCGGATTGCGTGTTCACGCTCCGTGGCGTGAAGATCGGCGGGGGATCGAGGATGAAGGTATTGGCGGAGATCATGGACGCCCACCGGCGGGGGGACATCGTTGCCGAGGTCGCACGCTGTTTCGAGCGGGGGGCTGATATCGTGGATCTCGGGTTCGGGTTCGACGCTACGCCCGAGGATGTGGAACGCTGTTTTTCGATGCTCGATGGTACTCCCGGGCCGCTCGCCGTGGATACGCAGGATCCCGTGCTCATCGAAGCCGCCCTCTCCCGCGCCGATCTGGTGCTCAGCCTGCACGAGGGCAACCTCCCCGTCGTCGGGGCGCAGGTGGCCGATCGGGATGTTGCCGCCGTGATCGTCCCCGGGGAGCGGACGCTTGCGGAGAATCTGCGGACCGCGGAGCAGATGGGGATTCGCCGCATCGTCGCCGATCCCCTGCTCATGCCCGTGGGATCCGGCCTGACGGCATCCCTCGCCCGGTTCGAGGGGATCGAGAGGCCGCTCTTCTTCGGTGCGGGAAACGTCGTCGAGCTGCTGGATGCCGACTCCATCGGCGCCAACGCCGTACTTGCCGGCATCGCCCACGAACTCGGGGCGGCGGTCATCTTCATCAGCGAGCACTCCGACAAGACCCGCGGTTCGATCGCGGAGATGCGGCGGGCGACCGAGATGATGCTGCTGGCGCGGGACCGCCCCTACCCCAAGGATCTCGGCCTCGACCTCCTGGTCCTGAAGGAGAAGCGGCGGAGACGCGAGCCCCCCCTCTCCTACACCGCCGATATGCGGGCGGCGCCCATGCCGGAGGAGATCGTCTACGACCCGCGGGGCAACATCCGCATCGGCATCGAGGGGGAGTGGATCGTGGCGGTGCACGGATGCCGTGCCGTTCGGGGGCGGCACTGGGAGGACGTCTTCTACACGCTGCTGACGGAGGGCAGCCTATCCCGACTCGACCATGCGGCCTACCTGGGAAAGGAGCTCTACAAAGCGGAGCTGGCGATCCGCTTCGGGAGGAGCTTCGAGCAGGACGGGCCGTTCTGACCACGATCCTTACAGGGGTTGCGATTGCGGTGAGGGGAGCGGGTCGGGAGCATGCAGCAGTGCGGGGTCGGGGTCTGGGAGGCGATGCAGAGGCCGGCGGGAGCCTCCTCCCGCAGTTTATGCCGGTCCCCTATCGGATCCGCCCACGGCGGAATAGAATGGATCCGGCCTGTCGTCAGGCGGGGCGAGTATCGTGGGGCGGGCTGCACAGGCATCCCCGTGGACGCAACGGCCTTTTTATCGGCAGGCAGGCAGCCCGGTGCACCGCGTGCAGAGTGGCGGTCTCGTCGACCCCCTCATGCGGTCATCGCACATCCGTCCATGCGCACATCGTGCCGCCGCAGGCCGTGGACATCGGTCGCCCGGCTCCCATCGGCATCCTGGTGCGGAATCCTGGCGGCGCCATCTTCGCCACTTCACGGCTGGAATGCCTCCAGCAGGATCCGGATCCCGATGCCGATCAGCACGATCCCGCCCAGGATCTCGACCCTCTTTCCCAGGATCGCGGCGAGCTGAACGCCCAGCAGCACCCCGGCGACGGAGAAGAGCAGGGATATCCCGCCGATTATCAGGCTGGAAGAGAGGACCGGGAGGTTGACGGCGGCGATGCCGAACCCGATGGCGAGGGCGTCGATGCTCGTCGCCAGAGCGAGGACGGTCAGCGGCGCCAGCGAGAGCGGATCCGTGCTTTCCGCCGGAGATCCCTCTTCCAGGCCCTCCCGGATCATCCGCGCGCCGATGAAGAGGAGGAGTGCGGCAGCGACGACAGGACCGACCTGCTCGAGCAGGATCAGCAGCGCCTCTCCCGCCCCCCACCCGAGGAGAGTCATCCCCGCCTGGAATCCCCCGAAGAACAGGCCGGCAACGAGAGCGGCTGCAGCCCTGTTTGCAGGTTTTCCGGCTCCGATGGCGAGCGACACGGCAAAGCAGTCCATCGCGAGGCCGATGCCAATGAGAAACGGCGTGACGAGATCCATGTCCCCGGAATCTTCCGGTCGGATCGCATAACTACTCTGCTGCCTTGGTCTGCCGGGAAGGGATGGTCGATGGATGGATGCGATGGACGGAAAGCCTGCAGGATTCGCAGGGTCGTAGCTATTTATATCGAATCGCGGACACAGAGCTGTTCCTGCTGACACGTTCTGCTGTTCGAGGCTGGCAGCATGGCAACCGTGAGGAACCGGCAGGAATGCCGTTGGGAGGAGGTGCACGGCATCGCCTCGAGGCTGTGTGCCGCCCAGGAGCGCTGGGCGCTGGAGCAGGTGCTGAAAGGTGCGCGTGTGTACTCGGGGGAGATCCGGGGGCTCGAGGAGATCGGGGATCTGTACACCCGCTGGAAGCATCTGGGCACGATCCGGGCCGCAACTCTCGGAACAGGCCTGACCCGGCGGTTCCGTGTGCGGGAGGTCGAGCAGGCCCTGTCAGAGCCGCCCATCGACATGGAGGAGTACTGCGAGCGTCTTCACATCCTCGCCGCTATCCGTGCCCACAGGCAGGAGCTGAACCGTGCGGAATTGAAGCTCGATGTTGCGGTGCTGGAGAGGGATGGAGAGATCTTCGTCTGCAACGGGAGCGAGAAGGTGGTAGCGCTCTACTCCTTTGCGCGGGAGAAGAACCTCAAGAACACGGTGCTCCCGGTCTGCGCCATCGTCCCCCCGCCTCCGCCGGCGTGAGCGGAGAGGCACCACCGGAACTCCCGGGCACCGGGTTCCGTGCAGGAGGAGACCCCCATGGATAGGAGAGGTCTGGCAGAGTTGCATTCCCCGTCCGGGACCCTGAAGATAGACATGCACGTACACTCGGAGCATTCCAGGGATTCGGCCATGCCGCCGCGTATTCTGGTGCAGGCCTGGAGACAGCGCGGGATCGTGCCCATGGTCTGCGACCACGACAGTATCGAGGGATCCCGAAGGGTGATGCAGGCAATCCGCGCCGCCGATCCCTCCGTACCCCGGATCCTCGCCGAGGAGATCAAGACGGAGAGCGGCGAGATCGTGGGTCTGTTTCTGACGGAAGAGGTGAAGGGCGGCCTCTCCGCGGAGGAGACGCTCGATATCATCGCCGGGCAGGACGGGCTGGCTCTGGTCCCGCATCCTTTCTCACGGCGGCGGACGTCGGTGCTGAGGCGGGACGTGCTGGACGCTGTCATCGGGCGGATCGATATCATCGAGGGCTACAACGGACGGAACCGCTTCCCCGGGGACAACCACAAGGCCGTGACGTACGCCCGGCGGATGAAAAAACCCATCTCCGCGGGCTCCGATGCCCATACCCCGATCGAGCTCTTCAAGAACTACGTGGAGGTGGAGCCGTTCCAGACACCGCGGGAGTTTCTGGCCAGCCTCTCGAGAGCCGCCCTGTACCTGGAGCAGCCTCCCTCATGTGCGGTGGTGCCGTTCCGGTAGAAGCAAGAATGGTCTGGCGTGCGATTCGTACGTGTGAGCGTCTGTTCATTCAATTCCCTCCATCTTTCGAACAGTCGGGATCCGTTCGAAGAATCTGCAGGAGTATCGCGAATCCCTAAGCGGGGGATCAATCGCAGGAGGGCGAAAGAGGCAGGATTCTGGTCGGGAGTAATCGCGTACCGCGTGCGGGGATTCCGGGGAAGGGTGCACCCCTCCTCCGATAGGGCCCATGCGGGGTGCGGGAACGAGGGCATCGTCCCTGCAATCGGTCCTCGATCTCCAGCACCGTCTCAGGGAAAACGGGTTGCGCGTGTTTTCTTCCGGGAATAGTCCCCTGCGTACGGTGCATCTATCCCGATTTGGCCTTCTGCGGGATTCCGCGTTCGATCCCGAGGATCCTTCCCGCTGCCGCGGGCGGTCCGCGGGAAGGATCTTCGATTCTCACCTTCGGCGGACTCGTGTGCCCGATCGGGGGGAGAAAGGTGCGGCGTCCCTGTCAGTCCCGCAGGATCGCGGGAAGATGTCCGGCCCAGGCTCGAATGGCATCCCAGTCGCGGAAATCTCCGTAGGGGGCTTTGACGAGTTTGATGACGGCCCTCTCCCCGACAGATATCCTGTCGGGATCGAGGGCGCCCGCAAAGACGCCGATCTCGCGGGGGCGGATCGGGAGCATCGCCCCGGCCATGATCGTCCTTGCCTGCTCGCGGAACTTCTCCTCACGGCCGACCATGCTGGTGCCGACGACGAAGGCGGCCAAGGGGATTTCCGCCAGCTCCTGGCTGTGCTGCTGGATGAACGGGGCGACCTCGCGGAGCACCTTGCCCATGTACAGCGGCGATCCTATCACCGCAGCGTCGCAGGATCCGAGATCGACGATCTCTGCGATATTCCGCACGTCCGCTTCCATTGCCGCATCCTCCAGCGCCTTCCCGATGACCCCGGCGATCTCGGCGGTGGATCCGGCCCGCGTTGCGTAAGCGACCAGAATCTTCATCTGCCAGTACTCTTGAACCGCCTCAAAAAAATGTTTGGATCCATCTGGGCTCCAGAGCTCTTGAGATTTCGTTGCCGTTGCGATCGCACCCCCATCTTTCAGGGCACATCGCTCTGCCTCGTGGAGCAGAAGGTACAGATGGAGAACTCCACATCCTTCTCCTTGTTGCGGATAGGACAGTAGTACGAGCGGTTCCGCTCCTCTACGTGGAATCCTCCGGGAAAGGGCGTTCCCACCGGATGCCCCGGGCTGTCCCTGACAAACATCAGAAACCCGCAGACCAGATAGTAGAAAAAACGGAGCCGCGGACTCCGCAGATCCGGGTCTCTCTCGGCACGATCCCAGGAGAGACAGCCGGCCGGAACCATTCTCCAGTAGGCCGTGGCAGCGTCTCCGTCTGCCAGGGGGATCCCATCCTGTGGAAGGCTCCTGCACGGGACAGGGTCAGGAGCGTGTGGTGACTGCCGAAGAGCTGCTCTGTCAGATAGGGGCGGACCGCTTCGCGATAGGGGGAGGGAAGGCGATCGATCTCCCGCTTCAGCCTTCCGCCAATCCGCTGGAGATCGTGGAGAGAGCAATCCGTCACCGCCTGGGCAATCTGCATCCCGAGTTCCCCCTGCGTCCGGGCTCCCCGGAGGCGGTCGCAGATCGTCGCGACCCTTCTCAATTCTTCGGGATGCGTGGAGGGGGAGGTTTTTTCCAGGATTGGCACGGTCCTCCTCGGCAGGACCTTAACAGTACGGGTGGCGGGGCAGCCGCCGCATCGGACGGACGTTCGACCCCTCGAGCGCCCCCATGGCGAACCCGAACCGCGCCTTGATCGTCGGCGGGAGTTCGTTCTCGTCGATCGGCTCGAACCCGAACTTCCTGTAGAAGTCGACCAGGTTCAGCACCGAGTGCATGTAGAGCGTATCGTGGTGGCAGGCCTCCACGAGCGCTCCCACCGCCCTGTTTGCGTATCCGTGGCCCCGGTACTGCGGCGGGGTAAAGATGGCGTCGACCTCGTATCCGTCCGGGTGCCGTTTGCACCGCGCGACCGAGACCAGCGTGGTGTCTACGAACACCCCGAAGATGCGGTCGTTCTCGGGATCCGCCTTGGTCTGGTGGTAGTCCAGCCATATCTCCTCCGCCAGGGGGAACTCCTCCCGCCGGAGTTCCCGCGTGGCGACTTTCACCTCCACGGCTACAAAGGGGACCAGCATCGGTCTCCGCGCATCCCTCGCCACATCCGCGGTCACGGATCCGAGGGGGAGGTTGCGGATGGAGTCCATCCGCCCCACGCGGGACATCAGGATCAGGGTGACGTCCTCCTCTGCGGCGACCCCCAGGATGACGGGTGCCGCTTTGCCGCTTCGGACGACGGAAGCAGCCCGGATCCCGGCTTTCTCCAGATCCGCCACGAGGAGCCCCAGTCTCTTTTCGGCCCCCTGTGCACGCAGCTTCTGGAGATCGGTCCGCTCCTCGTCGCTCACCACATGCAGCAGGACGACCGACCCGATACCCTGCTCCTTCTCCAGCCTCCGGAGCACCGCGAGGGATGGTTCCGAGAAGTCGGTCGGTACGAGCACGGTCGAGAGGAGGGCCCGCCTACCGTCCCCGAGGAGGGATGCAGGCGGGACGATCAGGATGTCCTTTCTGGCGTTCCGGAATACGTTCCCGGATACGGATCCCATGAGAAAGCCGCCGCTGTACTCCTGTCCGCGGGGCGCCATCACGATCAGGTCTACGTGCTCCCGCTCCGCCAGGGAGACGATCGCCCCCTGCACATCGGCATCCCCGATCGTCTCCACGATCGTGGTCACCCGAATCCCCTGCCCTTCGAGGTGCTGCTCCAGGGGACGGAGCTCGGCATAGACTGTCTCCAGCGGAGAACCGCCCCCCTCCGTCCAGGATCGGGATGCATAGGGTGTGGCGGCGAGGATGTGCGCCAGAATCACCTCCTCCACGCCGGGGACCTCGTGGATGGACTCCACGATCTTCCTTGCGGACTCCGAGAAGTCCGTTGGAACCAGGACCTTTCTGTAGTGCACGATCTCTCCCCTCACACGATTCGGTACCTCTCTGCAGGAATATGGATCACAAATCGCGCCCCTTTGCCGTACTCTCCGCACTCCTCGATCTGCATGCCGGTGATTCCCAGGATCTCGCGGCTCAGGAATAGCCCGAATCCAGAAGGCCTATCCGATCGGTGCTCGAAGATCGCCTTCTTGCTGGCATCCGGGATGCCGATCCCGTCATCCTCGTAGTAGAGATCGAGACCGTTGTCAGTGCGGCGGTACGTGATGACGATCTCCGAGACGGTCCTGCCGTGCTGCACGGAGTCGTCGAGGAGGTTGTGGAACACTTTCCCCAGCATACCGTCGGCGTAGACCTCCAGACGCTCCACCCAGGGGCGGAGGGAGATCCCTTTCAGGTCCAGACTCTCCGCCTCCTTTCGGATCAGCCCCTGGACGTATTGCCACGCAGGAGGCTCTCTCCCCAGATCCTGGTAGTCCCGCGTGAGCTCGATCCGCCTCCTCAGCGAGCGGGCGAGGTCCTGGAGGGTGTGGATGAAGTGCAGCATCGCAGTATCCGAGAACTGCCGCTCGCCCCCCTCCAGCGTCCGCGAGATGCGGTCGACCGAGGCCAGGAGGTCGCTCCGGGTCAGGCCTCCCAGCAGGTTGAGTTTCTCGTTTGCCGCACGGAGGGCATCCTCGGTATTCTTCCGCTCCGTAATATCCACAAGGGTGAGGATCAGCCGCCCGCCGGAGAGGGTGCCGGCGGAGAAGAGAGCCTGCACGGGCTTCCCGTCCGCCCGCTTCAGTGCAACCTCCTGGCCGGACACCTGCTTCTCGCGTGCCATCCGCTCGAAGAACCGTTTCGCGGCGTCTCTGTCGCACCAGAACTCGGATATCGGTCTCCCGGCCAGCCGATCCGCCGGATAACCCAGAAGCGCTGCCCCCCGCTGGTTTGCCTCCTCGATCCGCCCATCCTCTCCCTCGAGCCGCACCAGGAACGATCCCGCCTCGGAGTACTCGAACAGCCCGCGGTATCGCTCCTCCTCCTCCTTCAGGTGAAGGGAGAGGTAGGCGACCACGGCACCGATGGCGATAAAGACGACGGCCCGGCTCGCAGCCGATGCGAATACGGCTGCACCTGCATCCCCGAGCGCGTAGACGATGCCCAGGTACGCCGCCCCGAGCAGAACGGCGAAGGGAACACCCCGCCGCGGGAACCGGTAGGCGGCGATCACGATCGGCAGGTAGATGAGGTGGGGCAGGACGATGGTGATGCCGTACAGCAGCCCGTAGACGTTCAGGGCGAAGGCGGCAAGAGTAGAGGCAGCAATCGCCAGGACCCAGGACCATTCCTCCTGGAATGCCGATTCCCGCCATCTACCCGGCATCGTCCCCTCCTCCGCGGGAGGTATCTGCCGCCATCGCAGCGCCGCCTCCCGTGTTTTCCTCACACTGCCCCGAACCGCATTCGGGGTCTCCTGCGCTCTTGGTCACACAGAGTGATTGCTCTTGCCAGTGATAATAGTAGGGGTCTTCGATGGCCCCTTCACCATCGCGGCAGCGGTTTCGCGGGCGACAGGCAAGGCCGACGGTGCAGCGTAGGAAGAGTGCGGGTCTGCGGAACCGCGTGTGCAGCGGTTCTCTTTCACGCTGCCCGCAGGCAGCTTATATGCCGGAACTGCGAAGCCTCCCCCATGAACACGACGGAGATTCTGAGGGGTTTCCTGGAGGGCGGGAGCGACTGGGAGCGGAAGAAGAGCTCGGTCCCGGGGGTGTCGATACTGCGGCTGCCCCCCACGAAGAGCCGCTCCGCGTCCCTGGCAGTCGAGATCAACCCGACGGGGGAGGATGGACGTCCCATGAAGCGGAAAGGCGTGCTGATCCTGAACCGCCGCGAGTATCTGGGATTCCAGGCGCTCTTCAACGACGGGAGGGTCGAAGCCCTCATCTCCCGCGTCGAGAGCGTGGCGCCGCAGCAGCGGGGAGCGTCCGCCGATAGGGAGGATATCCTGGAGATTTGAGGCAGGGAGGTCTCACACTCCCTCCAGGCCAGCATGCGGCATCCCGCGGTCGTCCCCTACACGCGGGCGATCAGCTCGCTGCGGGAGAAGATCCGTGTGCCGATGCGGATCAGGAGCAGATCCTGGAGAAGGATCCCCTCACCGATGACCGCCTGCACCGCCGGCGAGAGGAAGAGGATGCCGGCGAGCCGCCCGAAGAGCAGGAGGACCAGAACGAGGACAAGCGTACTCGATGCCTGGCAGGCCTCCATGACCGTGCTCACCTTCGCCGATAGGGGAACCGCGACGGAGACGCCGACGAGCGCAACCGTCGGTGTGAGGAGGAGCACTTCTTCCCGACGAACGTCTCAGCGGCAACGACGCGGGCGACCATCAGGGGGTTCACCGGGAGGAGCGGTGCGAACAGGTACCCGAGGAAGAGCACGATGTGCGGCTGGGACGGCGTCGGATTCTCCGTCATGGACAGCTGCTGCGGCGGCACGAGGCCGGTGAACTCTTCGGCGGATGCGTCCTCTGCCGCAGAGGGCCCGGTGAGCAGTCCGCTGAAGATGAGGGGAGCGACGACGGCAAGACGACGAAGAGCACCGCTGCCCCGGCTATGGCAATACGGTTTCTGCGCACCCCCCAGATCCCTGGCGGCGAGGGCCCGGATACTGCGCCGGTTCCTCCGCCCCTCCCCCTCTACCGGATCTCGAAGCAGATCTCCTCAAGGGAGTATTCGCGGAACTTCGCGTGAAGGATCGCGCTGCCGTTCCTCACGATCGAGGCGATCACCTCCGGTATCGTCTCTCCTATCGACCTGCAGGCTGATCCGCGCATCTTCCCGAGAGAGAACCATGATATACCGTCCTTCCCCGCGAGCGCCTGGCGACCGCTGGCGGCGGCGAGCCGCTGCTTCATTCCCGTGGAGAATCCCCCACACGATCGTCCCCGCTCTCCCGGAGCCCGATGGCCTGCAGGGATCGTTCGACGCGATCCCGCACCCCGCCCTCGGGGACGCCGAAGACCTCGCCGTCTTCGACGCTGAACGGGATCTCGCCCACCGCCGTAACCGCCCCGAACGTTCCGGTGCGATTCTCTCCAGCGATTGCTACCGCCACAATACTGCCTCATATTGACTGCGGAAGGACCATGAAACCGCTGTTCGCACAGTTCAATAACCTGATGACAGATAAAAGGCGGCACAGCCCCGCTATCACTATCCCGGATGGAAATGGAGGAGTTCATCCGGGATGAGTCTTCGGCATCATCCCGGATGCATGAACGTGCGGTCACAGGTATTTCGTCCCCCACTCGTCACTGCGTCCCCAGAATGGGGTGCAGGGATCGACCAGAGTCCTCTCCCCCGGGATCTTCTTCCCCCTTGGTGCTACAGGATCCGGCGTGGGATATTCAGGCTCTTTGGAGAAACCCGGGGATGAGAGGCTTCGCACCGCAGCCGCGTCCTTTCCGATGAGAAGCGATCTGACCATATCCTTTTGTATCACGGAGAATGGGCTATCGCAGGTGGAATGGGGCACAGGAAGAGGTTAAGGTCAGGATCTATCATCCCTTCGATGGCATACGATTGGCGGGTTAGTGGCATGGGGAAGTATCGCCCCTGATTCACCTTCCTTGAAGGGTATCGAACCGCGGGGGTAGGGGCAAAGGGGGAGGAGGCGCGCCCCCTCCCCCTTCAAGAACCACTCCCCCCATTCGACGGAAGTAATGTTCACATTGCCCAAGCCCCCCGTCAACGGTTCAAATTCCTTACGTCTCACCGTCCACCCGGGCGGATAGCAAGGGAGAAGATCGGGTTCCGGCCCTCGCAAAGGGTCGAGTACCGCGGTGGAAAATTTACGGGGGCAAACAGGATTCGGACGGTCTCCCAGAGAACACGATTTCTGCCTCTTTTTCAGTCCTCGAAGATGAACAGGTCCTCGATCGTGGTGTCCAGCGCCCGGGCGACCGCATGGGCGAGCTTTAAGGAGGGGTTGTAGGTCCCCTTCTCCAGGAAGACGATCGTCTCCCGCCGAACCCCCACCCTCCTCGCCAGCTCCTCCTGCGTCAGGTCGTGCCGCGCCCGCAGTTCCCGAATGCGTGTCTTCATGGCTGCCCCCCCTCAGGGGATCGTGAGGACGATCCGCTCCCGGTCGAGAAACCGCGTCAGCCAGCGGGTGAGGAGGAGCAGGAATACCGCGAGAGCGAGCGTCCCGCCCACCACGCTCCAGGAGACGATGAAGTCCGGCCCGAGAACACCCTGCGTGATGCTGATTGAAAAGACCAGCGCGAAGATGATGGCGAAGTTGAGGAACTGGTTCTCGCGCAGTCCGAGGAGGAGCTGCCCGAACCCGAGCAGACCAACCGCCGCCGCAATGAAGGCCGGGACGACTGTAGCGATATGCACGAGCACGGGCACGGAGGGTATCAGGGTCGCCGTCGAGAGGAGATTTGCCATCCCGACGATCAGGGCGGCCGCAAGGAGCGTGATCCCGTAGGCCGGAACCGTCACCCCGAGCACCTTCCCGAGCCAGATCTCTTCGAGGGTGAGGGGGCTGCAGAGGAGCGTCTCGATCACCCCGCCCTGCTTCTCCCGCAGGAACGCCTGGCCCGAGAAGATGTAGCCCATGAGGATCCCGAGCACGAGAACCAGGGAGAACCCGAGCTGATCCAGGAGCTGCCCCGTCCCCTCGCGGCCGATAGCTGAGGATGCCGACATCCCCCCGAAGATGATCACGAACAAAATCGCGGTGGCGAGCACGTTGCGGCTCTTCAAGATCTGCCGGATCTCCTTTCGGGCAACGATTAAAATGCCATTCATGGGGACACCTCGCCCTGCTGCACCACGCCGAGGTAGATCTCTTCGAGCGTGCGGGCGACCCTTCGCGCCTCCTCCACACCGATCCCCTGCCCGATCAGGGCCGCAAGCAGTGGCGCCGAGGCCGCGCCGGGGGCGAGCGCCAGCAGCACACGCCCGTCCGCACTCCAGATCTTCTCCACCTGCGGCATCCGTTCCAGGAGCTGCAGGGCCTGCGGGAGCTGTGCGGGATCGGCGAGCCGGATCTCGAACTGCGGGAGTCCCGAACGGGCCTGCAGGTTGTCCATCGTGTCGAACGCCTGGATGGTTCCGCCCTGGAGGATCGCGACCCGGGAGCAGACCCGCTGGACCTCGTCGAGGTTGTGGGAGCTCATGAACACGGTCATATTCTCCTGCTTCGAGAGGCGGAGGATGAGTTCCCGCACCAGGATCTGCGCCTCGGGATCGAGCCCGGAGGTGGGTTCGTCCAGAAAGAGGATCTCGGGCTCGTGGATGATCGCCCGGGCGAGCCCCAGTTTCCGCTTCATCCCAGCGGAGAACGTGCCCACCATGTCGGTGCTGCGATCGGAAAGGGCGGTGAACTCCAGCATCTCCTCGATCCGCCTCCCGGGTCTGTCCACGCCGTAGAGCCCGGCGTAGTACTCCAGGTTCTCGTACGCGGAGAGGCGGTCGTACAACCCGTTGTTCTCGAGAAGCACGCCCACTCGCTTCCGGAGCTCGCCGTTATCCGCGAGCCGGGCGCCCAGGACGCGGGCAACGCCTGCGGTCGGCGAGAGGAGCCCGAGCAGGATGCGCATCGTGGTGGTCTTTCCGGCGCCGTTGGGGCCCAGGAAGCCGAATACATCGCCCCTCTCGACGCTGAAGCGGAGACCGTTCAGGACCCGTTTGCCTCCAAAGGCCTTCGTCAGGTCCTGCACCTCGATCACGCTCATTCCACGTCCCCCCGGCGAACGAAGTGCCACTGGAGCACCCCTCCACTCAGCGTCGTGGCGAAGAAGAGCACGACAAGCGTCTCTTCAGCCGTGAGGAGGACGAGTTGGATTTTTTGGACCACATACAGACCGATTATCATGAAGAAGGTGACCATCCAGGCATACGAGAACGCGTATGCACGTATTTTCCGTGTCCACTCGTCATGTACAGGCTCCTTTGGCGGTTTCCAGAGCATCACGAGACCCGTGAGGCAAAAGCCAATACCGGCGAGCATCAGGAAGAGCGATATCCAGGGAGATGCCGTAGGCCAGAGGAGAGGGGTGACGACGCCGGTGAGGAGAACCGCGAGACCGATGAGCGTCTGTACCGCATACCGGTTCCCAACGCTGACCATTCCCGCGCTCATTCCACGTCCCCCCGGCGGAAGAAGTGCCACTGGAATAGGCGTGCGGAGAGCGCCATCGTCAACACCAGCACGAGCAGCACCGCCTGGGTTTCCAGGCGGATCAGCTCCAGGTAATCGATCCAGAAGAGGACGAACAGGAGCAGAAACGTGGTGAACCAGGAGTAGGAGAGCCCCCAGGCCCCGATTCTCCGCGTCCGCTCGTCCTGCTGCGGCCCCTCACCGCACCGCAGCAGCTTGGCGGACGTAGCGACCAGTACGACGATGCCGGAGGTGATCAGGATGGCAGTGCTCCCTTCGCCGAGACCGCGGGGAAAGATCAGCGTTCCCAGAATGCCGATGGCGAGCAGCCCCAGCCCCCAGATGAACCAGAGGGCGTATCGCCGTTCCATTGTGCCAGGCCCGATGTTAGATCCATGCCACATTGTGTTAGAAATTTACAACACATTGTTATAAATATCTAACTATTTTCCTCGTGGTTCCACGGCCTCCCCCTGGAGCCGGCGTTCCTTTACCTGCGACAGTGCCGCTGCTGCAATGCTCGTTTCAGATCCCCCCGATCTCTGCTATTATAACCGACCTGGAGGCTGATAGGGCCGGGCCCTTTAATCAGGGGAAACGGGGCGGTATCCGGCGGTCCGGGTCAACACGGCGCCGGGATGATCTCGTTGGCATCTGAAAACGGTGTCCTCCCTCTATAACGACAATCAACGCGAGCAGGTTCAAAGCGACGAGGTCGGATACGATAGCCGACCCACCATGCCATTCAGAATCACGATTCGCTTATATAGATCCTGAGCCTTTAGACCTCCTGACAGGAGGTATGTCACATGAAAGCAGAAGAGTACAGGAATATTCTCTCGAAAGCGATTGACCGCGAGGTAGAGTCCTACTCCTTCTACCGCACTGTATCTGAAAGGGTGAAGGACCAGAACCTGAAGAAGCTCTTCAACGAGCTCGCCGGCGAAGAGACGAAACACCGCGAGTTCCTCCAGGGGCTTCTAGCAAAGGAGCCTCGCCAGCTGGCATTTCTGGAGACGAAAGACTATAAAGTCGTAGAGACGGTAGGCGAACCCAGGCTCTCGCCCGACATGAAGCCCCTGGACGGGCTCGTGCTCGCCATGAAAAAAGAACTGGACGCGATGCAGATGTACACCCAGCTCGCCAGCGCGAGCTCCGATCCGGAGCAGAAGCGGATGTTCCAGGAGCTGGTGAAGATGGAGCGCGGCCACAAGAACCATCTCGAGGACATCTACACCGACATGGCCTATCCCGAGGTCTGGTAAAGGCGCAGATACTCCTGCCGGGCTGCTGTCCGGCAGAACCAATCCCAGTGCGGCATGCTGGAGCCGGTTCTGAGCCAGAACCGCCCTGATCCGGCCCGGCATTCCTGGCACAAGGGACCGTATCGTGAAAGATTTTTTCGGTGCTGCATGCCTGCATGTTTTGCGACTCCCTGGATCTCGATTATATTGCGTCGAATGCCTCCTAGCGCAGCTCAGTTAGACCAGTGCCTGCAAAGGGGCTATGGAAAAGCATTTATCCTGATCGCCTGACATATCCCGCATGATGGACGATATCATCGGTAAAATCAAAGGATTCCTCCTGAGTCCCGTAGAGAGCTTTCAGAAGGCGAAAGGGGATACGTTCCAGGATGCATTCATCTACTATCTCATTCTGCTCGTCGTTTATGCAGTTCTCTCCACCATCGTTGCCGCCGTCATGCCGCAACCGGCCATACCGGGATTTCCCGGGGGCATGCCCTTCGGCTCGGGTGTGTTTCTGATTGGTGCTTTCATCGCCTCCATCATCGGGGGTATCATCGGGCTGTTCATCCTGGGCGTCATCCTTCACATCTTCGTCTACCTCTTCGGAGGCAGAAGAGGCATCACCGAGACCCTCAAGGCAGTCGCGTACGGCTACACGCCTTCGCTGATCCTCGGCTGGATACCCATCGTCAACTTCCTGGCAGCACTCTATACCCTGGTGCTCTTCGTCTTTGGCATCCGTGAACTCCAGGAGATGTCGACGACCCGGGCAGTCCTTGCCGTTCTCGCGCCGATCCTCATTCTCATCGCCATCGCGATCGTCGCTGCCATACTCTTTGCGGCATTCATCATAACGGCAGTATCGTCGCAGATCGCGTGAGGGTTCGGGGATCGGCAGAACCTTTTTTTCGAGAAGGATTGGAGTATTGGAGCAGGGCAGCAGCCATATCGGGATTTTCACGCACCGCCCCCACGGGCTGCCGAGGGATTCGTGAACAGAGACGGCTTCCGCTCAATCCTCCGCGTTACCGCTCAGATCGTCCTCCTCATACTCCCCCTTGGGGAACTCAAGGATATAGCATTCTTCACACATCTGCCCCATATTTTTCCACTCTTCATCCGAGTAGACCGTGTCTGTGGTACTGCCGCACTGGGTGCAGATCCTGCGTCGTCTTCGCCCTGCCATAATTTCCACTTGCCACCGGGGTTAATAAAGTATTACCAACCGATGCAGCGATCGACCGGGCGGGACGGGATTCCTGAACCCGACGCCGGCGCAATCCGCATCGAGGCGCAGGGGCGGGGACGACACATCCGCCTCCGCGAGAGCGCAGCGGGAGCGGGAATGCCGGGCACGCAGGCGATCCACGAACCGCCGCCGGACCCTCTGCATTCCGTGGCTGGGGAGATGCGCGGCCACGCCCCTACCTCAGCCCCGCCTGCGCTGTGCGGGCGGAAAGGCTTTTTATGGAACCATCTGGAAGGCATACTGGCACAAACCATCCAGAAATTTCCCGGGCCCGCATGGCAAAACTATCTATGGTCCGCACGCATACGGGCAGATGCGAATCTCCAGCGGGTTCGGGGTCGATCCGCTCCGGGGTTCGTGCGGCATGGATGCACCGCGGGGAGAGAGCGAACAGACCCATGCCCGCGTGCAGGCAGAAGGACTGTTCACGGGGAGTGAGCGTCGGTATGGCGTGGTTCGGGCTGGATCGGATGGCGAACGAAAATCCGATCGGACTGGCGCTCCTCCTGTGGCTTATCTTTCTGACAACTCTCGTCTTCGCCGGCGTCATGCAGATCCTGCTCCGCCTCCCCACGCTCGGGCAGCTCCTCGCCGCCGACCTCATCCTCTCCGGCGTGGCGATTCTCCTCCTCACTGCCCTTGGATGGTGGAAGGAGTGCGGGCTCCTGACCCTGGGCTGTCTGCGCCACCTCCCGATCTACCTGCTCCCCCTGGTCGCCGCGTTCCTGCCCTTTCTGGAGGGCATCGAGGTCACGGATCCGTGGACCATCGTCACGTACGCAGTGCTCATGCTCCTCGTGGGATTTGCCGAGGAGACGTTCTTCCGCGGGCTGATCCTTCGGTCGCTCCGTCCCGTGGGCCTCTACCTGGCCGTCATCCTATCCGCCCTGCTCTTCGGGCTGCCCCATCTCCTCAACGCCCTGAGCGGGCTGTGGGATCCCGTATTCACCCTCGTGGACAGCCTGGCCGCAGTGGGAATCGGCATCACCTTTGCCGCATTCGTGGTGCGGACGGGGAGTCTCTGGCCGCCCATCCTCCTGCACGCCCTGATCAACTTCAACAGCCTGCTGGTCCAGGGAAGCATTGCCGTGCCGCCGCAGGCTCTCTCGTCCCTCGTCCAGACCGCGATCTTGGGGGCAGTCTTCAGCCTCTACGGCCTGTACCTGCTCCGTCCGGGGCAGGTGCGGAGGTCTCCGCCGGAGGACCCGGGGCGGTAACCTCGGGTATGCTGCGGAGAAGCCATGCAGCCACTCCCGCGATCCCATCGCACCCTTTCGGAATCCAGCAGCTCCATTGCCCGCCTTCTCCCGCCGTCGGGATGGAAGGGCAGCATCGGTCGGATGCACGGCAGGATCGATTGAGTCTCTTCTGCCGTGCCACCGTCTCTCCGATTGAATCACGGCGGAGCCGTTCAACGCTGTCCGGAGCGCCCATCCCTCCTCCGACGGTTGAGCATGTGCAGGATATCGCTGAAGATGCCTGATTCCGCTCCATACCCGCCTTGCGTGCATCCTGCACGCAAGAGCACCGTGAGGCCACAACCGAACCGTCGAGGGCCAGAGGCTGATTGCGGCTGTTGCACGATCGGGCCTGACTCCGTCGGGTGGTCAGCACCGGATGGCGGCAACGGTCATACTGATCTCATGCAGCTGCCCGAGGCGGAAATCGTACGGCAAACTCCAGGTACCTTCGAACAATGGCCGGATCCCTGCAACATGCATCACGCTGAATGGATCTGTCCGCTCTCCGATGGAGGCGCAATTTTTCTCGAGTATCGGGAGATGCATTCCCAGAAGGATTCATGAGCCAGCTCTTCCAGACGATCCGGGAGTTTTTCCAGCTCCCAGCGGAGCCATAGGATTTCATCGTCTTTTGTCCGGAGGATCGTGCGCAGCCTCTTCACCTGCTCGCGAAGCACCTGGATCTCTTCCGGTTGCATGTGCGGTTCATCGGGGGAATTTTCGGGGAGCTCGTGCATGCCCAAAGTCCTGAGCTTCTGGTTGATGGCCAGGCGGATCCAGAGTTCCCTGCTGATATTTTCTGCTTTCGCCTCTTCATCGATACGGTCAGTTACAGCTTCCTCGAGATCCAGCAACAGGGGCATCGCAAACTTTTATGCAATCCTCCCTTCAAGATGTTTCCGATATGCTTTCTGCATGTGCCCCGCAGAAACGCATCTTTTTTAATCGGGAACTTTCCTGCCTTGCGACATGTACCCAGGATTCAGGTTCCAGGCACCTTCTACGATCTTCTGTTGGGAAGGCGACGCCAGATTGGCGCAGGGAGATCCAGGTTTTTATGGTACTGAGCTATACTCTACCTGGAGTGCATTCGTTTTCGATCTATACGGATCCGGACTACCGGGGACAGGGCATCTCGGAAGGGCTCTCTCGAGGTCTCCTCGTCAGTGCGGACGGGACGAGCCTGACCGGGGAAGGGATGGGGATTGGAGCACCCTCCTTCCGAACCGGGGAGAGAACCTACTTCTCCCGCCGGATCCGGAGGAGGCAGATCGACTCGCAGCACTGGATTCATACGGACACCCTGGACACCTGCTTGGAATGGAGAATCCACGGGAGATGCATGGATCCTCTCACGCGCTGCCTGGAAAGGGCTGCCGACCTCTACATGCGGCTCACACCCTTCCAGCGCCATATGCTTCCCTGCATTCTTCCCACCCGGAACCTATTCTCCATTCACCCCTCTTTACAGCCCGTGAGTCCTGTCGGTGAGGTCTGTTTCGAGTACAGAGTCTCGGGAGGGACGATTGTGGTGAACTGCGGTGTGGATGCCTTCACGGAGCCCCCTCCAGCCGTTTACCTGATGAACGAACTCAGCGCGAATTACTTCACGGCCGCCTGGGGGGCCGGCCCCCTGCAGGCGCCGCCGCCCTGGGAGAGGATCCCGTGCGTATTCCCCACAGACGCCCTGTACGATCCCGCACACCGGCTCCTCTTCCGGATCACCGCGGCGCAACCGGGTCCTGGAACCATGTTCCGTATCTTCCGGGGACGGGAAAAAACAGACGAGCGTTCGTGGGCTGGATTTATCCTCGAGCTGACCGGTGATGGGAAGTCTCCGACGGATGCGCCCGCCATCCGCTACGAGATTGAAATCGCGGAGGCATCCCGCGGATGAGACGGAAGGCGGATCCTGCTGTTGCCCTGATCTACCCCTATTTTCGGGAGAACGATCCCGTGGACCTGCTCTTCCCGCCGCTCGGCATCGCATCCTTGGCGAGCCAGCTGCGGGAGTTCGGGATTCCCACGCGGATCTTCGACTGCACCTTCGAGACGTTTTCGGACGCAGTGGAACGCATCGCCGCTTTCAAGCCGTCCATCGTGGGGATATCTGTGATGGTCACCCTGAGCGGACCGGCCTTCCGGCTGCGGTCGGCCCTTGCGAATCGGCTGCCGGAGGCCCTTTTTCTGGCGGGAGGCCCGCTTCCCACCGTACATCCTGGGCCGTTCGCCGATCGCTTCGATGCGGTCTTCCGGGGCGAGGCGGATGTGACCTTCCCCCAGTTCTGCCGGGACTACCTCGCCCTTCCGGAGGGGGGCCTGGAAGGCCTGGAGCTCTCGCGCTACCCCGGGATTTACCTGCACACCCGGAGCGGCACTCTCTCCCTGCCGCCCATTCACCACCCGGTGTCTGTCCTGGACACGCTCCCTCTGCCGGACCGGAGCGACCTGCCGCACAGCCTGTATCAGCGCCACTGGCAGACGAAGGCAGGGTGCAGGGCAACCAGCATCCTGATCACCCGGGGCTGCCCCTTCTCCTGCGACTTTTGTTCGCGCCCCGTCTGGGGGGACCTCTTTCGCAAACCCTCACTTGACCGGGTTTTCGAGGAGATCCGGCAGATCCTCGCCCTGGGCTACGACCGCCTGTGGATCGCGGACGACTGCTTCACCCTGGATACGGAGTTCCTTCTGTCTTTCTGCCGAAGGATGATCGATGAGCGTCTGCCGATCACCTGGACCTGTCTGTCCCGCGTCGATCGGCTGAACCGGCAGCTTGCGGAGCAGATGCGGGATGCCGGCTGCGTCCGGGTATACCTGGGCCTGGAGTCCGGGAGCGACCAAACGCTCCAGCTGATGGGGAAGCGCACTACGGTCGCGGATGGCATCTCCGCCGCACGGCTGTTCCATGCAGCCGGGATCGAGACGGCGGGATTCTTCATCGTCGGCTACCCCGGAGAGAGCGTCGAGTCCATCGAGAGCACGTTCAGCCTCGCGCTCCCCCTCCCCCTCTCGTCCATCTCCTTCAACGTGCCCCTCCCTCTTCCGGGGACGCCACTCTTCTCCCGCGTGATGGGGGACACCCCCATGACGGACTGGAGCCACGCCAATGAGGTGCGATTCCTGTATCCCTCGGAGTTCGACGAAGCCTGGCTTCGCAATCGGATCGAGGATACTCTGGAGAAGTTCGGCCGCAGAAGGGCTGCTGACGCGACGGAGGGCATCGATATGCACGATGCACACGGGGAGGGTGACGGGGCGGACCCGGACCGCTTCGGATCCTTAATATAGCAGCACCGCACCACGATCCGCCATGCAGCAGGTGATCATCCAGGGCGTCCAGCGCGAGGATGGAATCCGCGTCTACTGGCTGGAGGGCAATGAAACCAGGAACACACTCCTGGAGTACCGCGAGCTGATCGATATGAAGATCAATGCCCTCGATCTTCTCAACAACCCGGAGGGCTATCTCATCGACGCGGACACCCGCACCATCGCGATGCGGAAGTGAACACCGGTGCAGGCGAGAGGGGCTGAATAGGACGTTCTCCCCGCAGGATCTGGCTGGACTATCCGGGCGAAACATGGATTTACTCGACTACGCACTTGCAGGCTCCGGGAGTGAGAGAGCAACTCTGCTAAACGTCGCTGCCTCTATTTTCTTTGGAATCTGTCTCCCCCTGATCCTGTCTCAAATATGTGGCATCTCCGTCCCGCTCACCTGCTCTCTCGTTGTATCCACGTTCACGATCGAGTACGGTGCGGCGGCTATCGGCCTCGCCAGCGGGCTTCCGCCAGGATATGTGCTCATCGTCATGGCCTCAAGCGCTTTTTCCGTTATTCTGTTCTCTTTCAGCGTCCTGGATGCGCTGGGAGAGCGATCGCCGCGGGTAGCCGCCTTTATCGAGCGGGCTCAGCGGAAGTACGGCAGCTCGCGGATGCTCCGGCGGTACGGTCTGATTGCCCTCGTACCCGGCGTGATGACGGTTGGCCTCTATGTCTGTCCTCCGCTCATCTGGATCCTGGGCTGGAACCGACGGCAGTCGATTCTGCTCATGATGCTTGGATTTCTCGCGAGCGTCGCTGCAACGCTCCTGACCGCAATGGGGGTCCTCACGGTCCTCCCGGGTACATAGCCCGAATACCCTTTCACACTCCCCCGTGCGGGGGCAGGAACGAAGAAAGAAGGTGGAGTGGCAGGATCAGTAGCCTCCTCCACCCCCCGGGGTCCCGGTGGTCGGTGTCGGGGTGGGGGCAGTGAGATTCACCGTGATGTCGACCGAGGGCGGCATCATCACCGCATCGATCGCGTGGATGATGCCATTCTCCGCCTGCAGGTCGGGGACGATCGCCACAGCGCCGTCTACGGTCACCTGTCCTCCCGTGACGTTGATCGTCAGGTTGCTCCCCTCGACCGTCTCGAGGGTTGTCAGGTTTGCCACTTCCGCAGCCGTGTACTCTCCCGGGACGAGATGGTAGAGGAGCACAGTCCTCAGGTCTCCCTCGGGGTCTGCAAGCAGCGCCTCCACCGTTCCATCGGGAAGCTCTTCAAAGGCATCGTCCGTCGGGGCGAAGAGCGTGAACGGCCCCTGCCCGTCCAGGATCTCTGTCAGGTTCGCCGCATCCAGGGCGGCAGCCAGGGTCTCGAACCGCTCTCCCTCGGCCACCATCTCCGCGATGGTCTGCCCCGCAGGGGCGGGGGTCGTCGTGGGAGTGACGTTTCCAGCAGGCGTGGTTGCCGTCGGTGTCGGGGTCGTGGGTCCCGTATCCGTGGTGCATCCGCTGATCAGGATCGCCCCGGACATCAGGAGTATGAACAGGAGTGCCATACGTCGGATCATGCTCTATTTCCCTCCCTTCTTTTGAAAAGGGCAACAGTAATTCTCTCGGCATTCATAAAGGTTGTGGTGACTCCCCGGGCGGGATACAGTCAGTCTGCCGATGGCACTGTCGGGTTATGCGCCCAGAATTCCTCGTATCCTGCCGTGGCGAATCCATGGCAGCCGGTTCAAGGTGCCGCTCCCCCAGGGCCTGCGGCTGCCAGAGAGCGTTCCTGCGACGCAGGCGCTATACCCGGGCAGGCCTGGCCTTGCGGATGGTATCGGCAAACTCCGCGAGGACGGTATCGATGGCATCGGCATCGACGTTCGCCTCCAGGGTGGAGGCGGATGAGACAAACCGCATGCCCTTCCTCTCCAGAGGTCCCCGCACGGCAGCCACCGCCTTTGCCACGCCCGGGGATCGCGATTCCGTGAGCACGGAGAAGGGTTTTCCCGACGCTCCCGAGACCTGCGCCAGATACTCGTTGATATAGGGCGGCACTCTGCCCGCCCAGATCGGCGTCGCGACGACCAGGTAGTCCACATCGCTCAGGTCCGTCCTGGCCGGGCGGATCTTCGCTCGCAGCCCGAGCGCTGCCTTCATCGCTTTGGAGCCCATACCGGATTCCGTCTGGGGAACGATCCTCTCCAGATCGGCATCCAGCGTCTCTCGAAGCGCGGTCGCTACCTTCTCGGTGTGGCCCTGCCAGGAGTAGTAGACGATCAGAATTTTCATCGCAGCCCTTTCCCGTGCACGAAAGGGACTCTGCTGGTATTAATTTTGCGGGAATGTCGGCACTCGCACGGAGAGGCTTCCGGCCATTGCTGTTCCCGAGCCTTTAGAAAAATGGATGGGGGTGCCCGATTCAGGTCACGGTGACGTTCATGCTGAAGGTGTCCTCGACGGAGGTCGGGTCGAAGGGTTGCTTGTATACGGCAGCGACCTTATGCTCCCCCTCCCCGATCGCCTTGATATGCCAGGAGCGGACGCCTCCCGCACCCAGCATCGGGGCCGAGTCGGACGGCGGGATGTACTCGTCTGCCACGACCGCAAGCCCCGGCGTCAGGGTGAGGTTCCAGGAGTAGCCGGTGGAGGGGTTCTCGGGCAGCCGCAGGTTGAACTCGTCCTCAAGCGGCACCTCTACGGTCTTCCCGTCATCCTCCGCGGTGAACACGCTGAACCGCGCCGGCATGCCGGTTGGCGTGGCGGGGATCGACGCGTTCCCCACCTGGATGGTCAGTTCGAAGCGGGTCTCATTGCCGGAGGTCGGCTCAAAGGGGCGTTTGTAGATCGCGGCGATCGTCTGCTCGCCGCTCCCGTTAGCGGTGACGTCCCAGTAGTGGAATCCGCCTGCACCCGGCATCGGTTCGGAGGGCTCGACGAATCCCTGCTCCACCAGGCGCAGCCCCGACGGGATGCTCATCTGCCACTGGTAGCCCGTGGACGGGTTCTCCGGCAGCAGGATCCGGAACGTCTGGTTGGGCTCCACCTGGACGGCGGATCCGTTCGCGTCCATGGTCAGGAGCAGGTAGGGTACGGCCTCGCCGGAGACCACCCAGAGGTGCAGCGCAAACGTCGTCTCGTTGCCGGAGGTCGGTTCCCAGGGACGCTTGTAGATGCCGCTGATCGTCTCGATGCCCTCGGTCGTCGCCTTCATGTGCCAGGTATGGTATCCGCCCCCTCCCACGATCTCCCCGGCAGTCCGGTTCGGGGTGTACTCGTCCGAGGTGACGACCAGACCGGGCGTGGTGTTGAGCTGCCACCCGTATCCCGTGCTCGGGTTCTCGGGGAGCCGGAGCTTGACCGTTGCGTTCAGACCCACGTAGTAGGCCTCGCCATCGTTCGTGGTGTCGAAGCTATAGGTCGCACCCTCAACCTGGGCCTCCTTCGGGGTCGTGTTGCCCTCCGGACTCCCGATTCCGCTTCCCAGGCATCCGGCAAGCAGGATCGATCCGAGGCAGAGGGCGAGAAGGCCCGCTGCCGCAGCATGGCGTATTTTCATGTGTGCTTTCTCCTTCGCGTACCCATGGGTATCGCCCTGTATCTATTTAGGGTTTTAGTAAACTCCAAAAATTTTTGGAGTTATTCGGATTCAGGGCGTCTGTGGGCCGGGATGGAAAAGTCCATCCGAAGCAGTCTGTGAAAATTCCCAGAACTTATGCTCCCGGGCGGTGGAAATCTCCCTTCTCCCTGCCATGCCCCCGCTCCTCGCCCGGGGCGGGTGAAGGCCCTCGTACAGAGACAGGGATTTTCACGCTCCTGTTCCCCTGTCCCCGGCAGCAGGTTCGCCCGCTCCCGGGGCGGATGTGGAAGGCTCTCTTTCGAGGCGATGGCGCTGTGAATCCACCATTTCCTTGTCTGCTTCGGATCGCAGGAGCGGACACGCTCAGTCCTGTGCTGACCGGTCGTCCTGGTTCGTGTTAGGCGGGAATACGATTCGGTCCTATCGCACTGAGGGGGCGCCCCCCCCCAATTTCCCCCACCCCCGTTCTACGATAGGGTCTGGGATGCCAATACGATCTGGTCCCGATCTATCTCGGAAGAACGGATCCTGGATAGATCCGGATACCGAGCCTATCGCATCACGAGTGGGAGACGGGGGAAAGGGGCAAGCGCCTGGAGGCTACCTTAACGCTACGCCCGAGCGGCACTGCCGTGGCCGGGGCGGTCGGGCATGCGGGATGCTTCTCCGGCAGGATCCTCTGGATGCCCGTCATCTTACAAAATTAAAAAGGAGCGACTCGACTCAGTATACGCCCAGCACCCGCCCGACAAAGAGCCCCACCAGGGCGAGGATGACGCCCAGCAGCAGGAACAGGGACGCGATCATCAGCCACATCCGCAGATTCTGCTCCGCTGGAGTCAGTCTGCGGTGCAGGGACGCATACTTGGACTTCAGCAGCGTCCCGAGGACGATACCGATCCCTGCACCCATCGCCGGGCCGAGGGAGACGCCGACGGGAATGTTCTCCAGGGCGTATCCCGCAGCGAGCCCCGCCGCCAGACCGCTCGCGGTCCCGAGGGCGATCCCCGTGCCCATCCAGTACTCACCCGGACCGTCCTCGTTCATCTCCCAGGGCTTCCGCAGGATGATCCCGATCGCGAGGAGGACGATGCAGGCGATGATGACGAGCGAGAGCGCGATGAATCCGTCCATACCGAATTGATTTTTCCACCCGCTATGGCATATACCTTTGGAGAGTGGCCGCGATCTCGCGTCTCAGGCTGACCGCCGGGGTCCGCTCTCCTGAGGGCAAGGCCGTTTCCTTCCCGGATTGCCGAAGATGGCGGCAGCAGCCCCTTCGGCCGCCGGAATCGCACGGATCGGTCCGTCCGATGTGCCGGCAGGGTATCCGCATTCACGGCAGCAGTTACTCCGGCTTCAGACCTTTCTCCGCAGAATCCCGCCTCTCCGCCCGATCGTGCGGGGGGCGTCTGCGGGACCAGTGGACGTGGCGCAGGGAACGGTTCTGCTCCTGCCGTGCCGCGATGGCCTTCCGCTTGGCCTCCGACTCAGGAATCAGCCGCATCATCGCGATACGGTGGTAAGCGACGCGGCTGTTGAACCAGGAGAAGACCTTCTGCATCTCGAGAAGCAGCTCCCGGCACTCCCGCATCTCCGTGCCGGTCAACCGGTTATCGTCGATTACCCTCCGGAACCGTTGCCGGGCCTCATCCTGGAAGCCTTCGATGGCGACCAGGTGGTGTACGATGGACCGATCGCGGGAGGCTGGAATCTCGCCCGTGCCGCCGACGCCCCGTTCATGACCGCCCATGCCCGTCTCTCCCCCTTCTTCGTCTATCCCCCATCGGGGCTGCATATGCCGGGCGATGCCAGATTAATGTTTTGGCTGTGGCAGGGTGGCACCGGTGGCCCTCCCACCGGCTCTGTGGTCAGAGGACAAAGTCCTCGAGGCGCGTCTGCCGTGCGCAAACCGCGCTGAGGGAGGAGAGACGCAGGCCCAGGAGGCGTATCTTCCGCCCGTCCAGGAGGCTGGCGAGCAGTTCGCGGGCGCCCTTCCGCATCAGGGCGATGTCGTCTGCCGTGTGCCCCAGCGTGCAGGCCCGCGTGCGGAAACGCAGCCCCTCGTCCCTCAGGGTGTCGGCGAGATCCTCCGCCAGCAGATCCAGCGTGCGGTAGAGGTCGCCAGGGTCCGCGATATCCTGCTCGAACGTGACCTCCCGGCTGACCGACCGGCACCCCGATCCTCCCGCCACCTCCCGATCGTCGATGCCGAGAGGTCATGCATGACGAGGCCCCACCGCCCGAAGGGGGATATGAGCTGCTGGACGTCGCGGGCGGCGCGAGATCGCCGATCGTTGCAACTCCCCTGCGGTCTTCGGTCCGACGCCCGGTATCTTCTGCACGGGCAGCGGTGCCAGAAACTCCCGCACCGCATCCGGTTCCACCGGGGTGAGCCCGTTTGGCTTCTTAAAGTCAGTGGCGATCTTGGCTACCACCTGGCAGGGGCCGATGCCCGGGGAGGCGGTGATCCCCTCCTGCCGCCGGATCGCCTCCGGGATGGAGCGGGCGCACTCCCGCGCCCGTTCGTGGCCCGGTTTCGATCGCAGAGACGAAAGTGCAGCCGGGCAGGTTCCGCCCCTCCAGCGAGGAATCCCCGGCAGCGGTCCGCCCGCTGGGATACTGACTCTCGACATCCCCATACTCCGTACCGGGGTGGAGCGCCATCGGCGCTCCGACCGCCCTGGCAGAGGTCGGCCGTACGGACGGCAGGGACAAGAACGCGCCGATTTCGCTGTCGAATTTTTCGAATGGCGACCCTGTACACGCCATTCTACCGTCTGCTGACACCACGGAGAGGCGGAATCTGCACCCGGACGCCTCGAGGTTCAGGGCCTGCCGCACCGCCTGCACCATCCCAATCTGAGCATCGACGGCTGTTCTCCGGGCTGCGACGAGCTCGCAGAGCCGATCGAGATCGCTCCGCTCTATCGCCACCGGCAGGTCTCCAGTCCCGCGAAGCGGGAAGCCTATCCCGGCCAGGTTGCGGATACGGATTGCCCACTTCGATCCGGTGCACGCGCAGTGGCGGCAATCACTGCAGGTGTTCTATGCCGCCGGTACGAGCAGCCTCCGCCCCTCGAAGAGACGGAGCGCATCTGCGTGACCCGCGAGGAACATAGTGAGGGGAATCCGCTCTGCTGTCATGGCAAAACAGCGATTCTATCGTCGCCGCGGCGCACCAGGAACCGCAGTCTTCCCGGGGACGCCACCCGGCAAACGGGTGTCTCTCGCCGGCCTTCGACGACCCTGAAGGGGGCGGGGCGCGGGCGTGGCATCTGCCGCCGGAGGATGTGCTGAGCAGGCCTGCATCATCGCGGCGCTTTTGCCTGCAGTGCTGCCTTGCGAAATAGTAATTTCACCGTGCCACAATAAGTATTGTGACGACGATGGCTCATCTCCCCGGGGGTGGAAAGGTGGAAGGTGTCAAATGAACAGAATCTCTATACCCAATATCTATACCATCGCCGTCTAGTAAAAATGCTATTGCTATTATTAAGGATTTATCGAAATTACCCTGCGGGCGGAATCTCCTCATTCGGGGAGGAAGATGGCGAATCCGCTCAAATCCTGCCGTTCCTCGCTCAATGCGGATATGATCCGGCCGAGGATCAGGAAATTGGGGAACCAATCGTTCCCCGATCTGTATCCGGATCAGCGCAATCGATCCGATCTCACCGGTTCCACATACTCCTGAATGGCCTTCAAGGCAAACGTGGTGGAGTCGTGCAGGGCCTGGCTTGCCTGGCGCTTGTCCTCCATGCTGCCTGCCACTTCCACGTTGGGCGCCCAGAAGTGCAGCTGATTGTAATAGTCTAAAAAGACAGCCTGAGCCTGCATCAGGTTGGAGAGGGCCCGCTGGATCTCCACATTGGGTTTCATGACAAAGATGGTGACGACGGCGAAGATGCCAAAGAATCCGAATATGATGGCAAGAATCTCATTCTGAAGGATCAGTCCTGATATCGCTGCTATGAGCAGGAGCAGGAGCCCGATGGCAAACGTGGCATTCGAGAGGATGATGAGGTTCCGGAAGGCGATCCTGCCATCCTCGATGGCGTTGTTCAGTTCATCCAGCGTACTCTCCAGGATCTTACCGTTGATTCCCATGTGTTTCCCCTCCGAGGGTGATCTGGCATACCTGTCCGATGACCGGACCTCATCGACTGCTTTCTTGAAGCGACGCGCCTCTTCCAAATCGGCATTGTATACCGTCGGCGCGGTTCCGCCGAAGCCCCCCCCGCCTCCGGCAGACTCTGGAATCGCACAGTTCTGCAGCAGTACAGCCTTTGCTGACTGAACCCTGTCAATGAGAGCATCGAAATATTGATCTGACATTAACGGGAAGGTATTTTTTCAACTATTAAAGTTTAAGCAATAGATAAATTCTCATATTTATAAAGTATTCTCAAATATGTCTTAATATCTAATTAAAAATGATAATATATTGAAATATTAATTATTCGAAATAAGAATATATTTAAATAATAGATATAAAATATGTTTCCGGCTCGTCCAGCGTATGGACGATCGAAATTTCCGCATCTGGTTTTCAGCAGATGAAGATCTTCGGATCCCTGCCGCTCTTCTGGAGCGTGAACCCCAGGTGAAAGAAGTTGTAGAGAGAGTTGAGCCACATCACGGAGTAGTTCAGATCTCCCGGGAGGGTGGCGGCGGTGTCGATCCCTGCATCCTGTTCGAGCCCCTGCAGGAACTCCGAGAGAAGGACGCAGAACCCGTGCAGATCCTGCACTCCTTCCCGGTGCGGATCGATCACCCGTCCGGTGAGCGCCGCGGCCAGGTACACACGGGCCCAGGTCTCCAGCCGGCTCCAGTTCGCCTCGAAGTCGTACGGGATGGGTTCCAGCGCGTCCCAGTACTCGGGGGGGAAGAGGCGGTGGAGGATCCGGATCTCGTTGACCATGTTCCCGTGCGCGTGGAGGTATCCGATATCGCCGGCGTTGTAGTCCCCCTTCTGCAGCCACTTCCTCTGGAAGGCGTCTTCATCCTTTCCATCCCATTTCAGGTAAACGTCTGTCGCCACTGTCGTCCTCCTGCCGTACGGTGCCCGCGGGTAACCGTGCCTGCGCCCCCTCAGCGGCTTCCCGGCACCGCCCGGTCTGGAAGGCAGACCGCATTTCCTACGATTGACCGCTCGCATCCACGCCGAACCGCTCGCGGAGAACCTGCATCAGGAGCTCCGATTCCCGCGACTGTCCGATGATCCGCTGCACCGCCTCCGCGAGCTGATGGTTGAGATCGTCTCTCTGCTGCCGCTTGAGGAACGCCCGCCCATATCCCTGCTTGATCAGGTCTTCGGCGACCTGGCACTTGTAGAAACACTTCTCGAATATTTCTGCGGCATCCTGCATCACAAAAGCAGGGTGGCGGTTCTTTACGTTCTGCAGGTCCCTCAACTGCTTCACATGATCGTCCACTTCGTTCAGGAGCCGTATGATAGCAGCAATATGTCTATCTTTCTCGTCTTCAACATGATAAAGAGGCATAGACGGCTCATTCAAAGTTGATCCGCTGCCGATTCATATACTTTCTCTTCTGCATTTGCCGTTTTGACCCAATTTGTCCTCCTGCATGGCCACTGAATGGCCATGCAGCGTTCTACAGGGAAAATGACGATTCCCGGCGGCTGTACGGGGAGCGCGGCGGGATCGCGGCCTCCCGTCCGCTTCCGCCCCGAAGGAGCAAGGCATCTCTGCCGGTGGCGACGAGCAGGATGGGGTCTGCATTCGGGCTGCAGCCCGAACGGATGCCCGCAGGACGGACCTTCCTCACTCCGCCGTCCTCTCCGGATGCGGCCGCACCGATATTTATATAGAATGATGCGCCTGTCTGGTGGAGCGGAGGAGATGTGGTTGGCTCTATGGCGATGCACGGTCTGCGGCTACGTCTACGACGAGGAGCGGGGAGAACCGGTGACGGATACCCTGCCGGGCACCCCGTTCGAGAGTCTGCCGGATGACTGGCGGTGCCCGGTCTGCGGTGCGGAGAAAGACGCATTCGAGCGCCTCCCCGGGGAAGAGGTGCACGCGGTGGCGGAGACGACCGTCTCGGAGGTTCTCGTCCGCGAACTGGAGGCCTGGGATGTGGAGTTTGTCTTCGGCATCCCCGGCTCCTCCTCCCTGGGCCTGGTGGACGCAGTACGGAAGAGCGATAAAATCCGCTACATCCAGGTCCGCCACGAGGAGAACGCAGCGATGGCAGCGTCCGCCTACAACAAGCTCACGGGAAAGATTGCCGTCTGCCTCACCATCGCCGGTCCCGGGGCCACTAACCTGACCACCGGACTCTACGATGCCCGGGAGGACGGGGCGGCGGTCCTCTCCCTGAACGGACAGGTGGAGAAGCAGTATACCGGACCCTACAACATCCAGGAGATCGACCAGGACGCGTTCTTCCGCCCGATCACGGTCTTCAACAACACCGTCTACGAGCGGAGCGTCGCGGTGCTCCTGCTCACCCGGGCGCTGAAGACGGCAATCATGGAGCGGGGTGTGGCCCAGCTCTCGGTCCCGAACGACATCCAGAAGCAGCGTCTGGATGTGCGATTCTGCCGCCGCGAGACCTGCATCACCGACTTCCACATCGTGCCCGACGCCGCGCAGCTGCAGAGGGCGATCGAAGCGATCGATGCGGCGGAGGATCCCCTCATCATCGCAGGATTTGGCGCCTACAACGACGGAGAACTGGTGCTCGACCTCGCGCGACGGATCCAGGCCCCGATCCTGACCACCTACCGCGCCAAGGGTATTCTCCCCGAGGACAACGAGTGGGTCGTCGGGATCCTGGGCTCGGTCGGGTCCCCGCAGGCGCGGGAACTCGCTAACGGGGCCGATCTCCTGATCACGCTCGGCGTCGGGTTCTCGAAGCTCACCGCCGTCCCCACGGACAAGCCGCTCGTCCAGGTGGATATCAATCCGGTCAGGCTGGGCAAGGGATCGAAGGGAGTGCCGCTCTGGGGCAACTGCCGCCTGGTCATCCCCCGGCTGACGGCCGGGGTGGCTCCACGGCCAGAAAAGGACGTTCTTTCCCGCATCGACCGGATGAAGCGTGCCTGGGCGGACCTGCTGGAGCGGGAGGCCGATCCGGATGCCGTTCCCATCCGCCCGCCCTACATCATGAAGGTCCTCTCCGAGACGGTTCCCCCCGACGCGGTGATCACCGTGGACGTGGGAGAGAACCACTGGTGGTTCGGACGGAACTTCCGGATGAAGCGGCAGCGGTTCACCATGTCCGGCTACCTGGCCACCATGGGATACGGGTTTCCCGCGGCGATCGCCGCCAAACTCGCCTATCCAGAGAAGACCGTCTTCTGCATCTGCGGCGACGGCGGGTTCTCCATGGCGATGGCGGACTTCGTGACGGCGGTGAAGTACGACCTCCCGATGGTCATCGTCGTCCTGAACAACCACGAGCTGGCGATGATCCAGGTGGAGCAGAAGCTGGAGCACTACCCCGGCTTTGGCACCGAACTCACGAACCCCGACTTTGCCGCCTACGCGGAGAACTGCGGGGGAGCGGGCATCCGCGTGGAGAGGCCTGCCGAGCTCCGCGGGGCGGTCCTGGAGGCTATCCGCCTGAACAGACCCGTCATCGTGGACGTGGAGACCGATCCGCGGAGGATAGTCTGATGGGGCAACCCCATCTCCCCGATCGTTGCGAGCGGTCCCTCTCCTCTTTCCGCCCTGCTGCACCGCGGAGCAGGGCGGACGCAAAAAAAGAGTGAATGTTCGAATTCTGCCTGGGAGGATCTCGCAAGGTCTGATCGCACCGCCCCGGCGGTCAATGGGAAGAGAGGGTGCGCCCACCTCCGCGATGCGGCAGCCCCGAGGGGAGAGTGCCTGTGATGCGGCCTGCTTCATAGAACTGTTCCCCGGTACAGGAACGGAAGCCGGCGGCCATCCTGTCCGAACTCCCCGGGGAGTGCTCCCGAGAAGCGGGCTTGCCGTATCCGCGTGAGGGGGCGGAGCCCTGGGGATGGGGTTCCTGCTCCCCGATACCGGCGTTGGTGCTGGCACTGCCACTTGGACGCTGCCGCCCGCATGGAATCGAAATCAGGATCCGTGCCGCCCTCTCTCCGGCTTTCTCTCTTCCGGCCGCCGGGCCTCTTTGCGCTCCGTCTTCCGCAGCTCAGCCGGATTTTCTGTCCCCGTCACCTGCAGATCGCCGCTCTCCCAGACGAACCGCTGTCGGTGCTCCTGACGGCCGATCCCGGCTGCTTCCAGGATCGCGTCCACCGCCCTCACGGTATCGATCAGCCTTTCACTCCGGCCCATCGGACACCCCCTCCGGCCGTTCTTCGCTCTCCGCCCTGCCCTTCTGCAGGCTCCCGCCCCATCCGCACGAGGGTGGCAACCCCGTCCGCCAGGACGATCTCTTCGGTGCTGCGGACCCGCCAGGCGGTGTTCCGGGGGAAGATCACCTCGTGATCGCTCCCGCCGATGTACAGCGCGGTCTCCCCCACGGTGCAGGGCACCGCGAACACCACCCGGGGCTCTGCAGCGCTCCAGATGCACTCCGTCACGACGTCCCTCCTCGCCGTGAAGGGCTGGTAGCCGGCATCCCTGAACCGCTCTACGCCGGTCCGCACGCGCTCCAGCACCGCCCCGGCGTCCGGGCCGGCCATGCCCCTGAACACCTGCGGAGCCCTTCCGCCCTGCACCGCCCGGATCCTATCGACCGACTCCCTGTCCAGCCTCGACCGGTAGATGGCCGAATCCAGCGCACGCACGTACGCCCGCATCCCGGTACGGTACTCCGGGGGCAGCTGCCCCGGGTCCCGCAGGTAGACATTGACCCCGTGGCCGGACCGGATCCACTCCCGGATCGCGTCCATCTCCCTGTTCGAGAGGTCTCTTCTTTCTGCCCAGAACACCATCTCGCGTATCCCTGCCGGGTGTAGGTTCTCCGATCCGGCATTTAACCGTATACGATTCGGGGCGGCTTTGCACCGCTCGCGGCGAACCGTGCTGCTGGCTGTGGCATACCGGGCGCTGTGCAGAAGCCCCGCTCTCCCAGTGTTCCGCCCACTGCCGGGGAGGCGGCCGAGAAGAGCGCGGTACACTCTCCCGAACCTGAATCTATGCCAACCGTGTGCGATGCCCTGACCGCGGGATCTCACGGCTGATCCGCACCCCTCCGGCAGACGTGCAACCCGAGCAGAACCGCCTTCAACCCACGGACAGGGCGATTTTCAATCGTGCGACACAGCCATCAGTTTAATAAATGCTAAATAGCGTGGGCTCCGTACTGTTCGATCATGAACAGGAAAGTCCTTTTTCCGGTTCTGGTGCTCATGGCAGTAGTGGCAGCCCTCGTCGCGGGCTGTGCCAGCACGCAGACAGAGACCCCATCCCAGACGACGGGGCCCCAGCAGAAGACGCTGATCGTCGGCATCGACGGAGAGTATCCCCCCTACAGCTACGTCAACCCGGACGGCAGCGTCGCGGGGTTCGACGTGGACTCGATGCGCTGGATCGCCGAGAAGAAGGGGCTCAAGGTCACGTTCCAGCCGACTGCCTGGGACGGAATCATCCCCTCGCTCATTGCGGGCAAGATCGACCTGATCTACTCCGGTATGACGATCACCGAGGAGCGCGCCCAGCAGGTGAACTTCAGCATCCCCTACTGGCAGGTGAACCAGTCCGTCTCCATCCACGACGACACGGACTTCACCATGGACGACTTCCTGGGCGGCACCCTGAAAGTAGGCGCCCAGCGGGGCACGACGGGAGCGATGTGGGTCGAGGAGAACCTGATCGAGAAGGGCCTGATGGCGGAGAACAGGTTGGTCCTCTACGACAGCTTCCCGCTCGCTGCCACCGACCTGCAGAACAAGCGCGTGGATGCGATCATCTACGACACCCCGCCGATGCTCGATGCGATTGCCGGTAAGCCCCTGCACATCATCGGCGAGATCGACACGGGAGAGCTCTACGGGGTCGCCGTCCGCAAGACCGATCCCGAGCTCCTGGCGACCATCAACGAGGGGCTCACCGAGCTGATGGCGGATCCCTACTGGGAGGATCTGAAGCAGAAGTACGAGATGGATTGAACGCCCATCTCCTGTTTTTGAGGATAAAATAACAAGACATATTTTCCATCCCCACAACACTATTACTATCGATTCCCCCGTTCCATCCGCTGGCACACCGGGCGGGGCGATTTCCGGGTGACGAATGCATGGATGTTTTTGAGATCCTTTCCATCTGGACGCCGTATCTGCTGACGGGCATCGGCGTCACCCTCGGGCTGGTGGGTATTGCGCTCTTCATCGGGGTGACTCTCGGGCTGCCCATGGCTCTGGCGCAGGTGTACGGCGGGTGGCCGATCCGGGCCGCGACCGCCGCCTACGTATGGTTCTTCCGCGGTCTGCCCATCCTGGTGCTGCTCTTCCTCTTCTACTTCGGGATCTTCCCCAGCATAGGCCTTCAGGATCTCTCGGCCTTCGTGGTGGGAGCGGTGGTGCTCGGGCTTCGCGGGGCTGCCTACCAGTCCCAGATATTCCGCGGGGCGATTCAGTCCATTGGGGAGGGGCAGATGATCGCCGCCATGTCTCTCGGGATGCCCCGCGGCACCGCGATCCGCTCCATCATCCTGCCGCAGGCGGTCCGCATCGCGCTGCCCGGCTGGTCCAACGAGTACCCTGAGATCCTGACCGACTCCGCCGTCTGCTATGCGATCGGCGTGGCCGAACTCCTCACGCGGACGTCCCAGATCGTGGCGCAGACCTACGTGACCATTCCCATCTACCTGGTGTGCGCGTTCATCTTTATCCTGCTGAACTACGCCGGTATGCGGGTGATCACCTACGCGGAGAGTAGGATCGCCATTCCCGGCTTTGCGACGACGGAGGGCTAGATCCAATGGAAGACGACAGGTGCATTCTGCGGGTGGAGGACATCCACAAGTCGTTTGGGGACAAGGAGATCCTGCGGGGTGTCTCCTTCGAGGTGCACAAGGGAGAGACCAAGGTCTTCATCGGCCCGTCGGGGACGGGGAAGAGCACGCTTCTTCGCTGCATCAACCAGCTCACCCCGCCCGATCGGGGCAGGGTCTGGCTGCACGGGGAGGAGGTGACGAACTGCGGCCACCGTATCCACCACTACCGCCAGCGGATCGGGATGGTCTTCCAGAACTTCTTCCTCTTCGATCACCTGACGGCACTGCGGAACGTGGAGATCGCGCTTCTCAAGGTGAAGAAGATGGATCCGAAGGCGGCCCGTGAGAAGGCGCTCTTCGAACTCCGCCAGGTGGGAATGGAGGAGTGGGCGGACCACTACCCGGCCGAACTCTCTGGCGGGCAGGCGCAGCGGGTTTCCATCGCGCGTGCGCTCGCCATGGATCCTGATGTGATCATGTTCGACGAACCGACGTCCGCGCTCGACCCGGAGCTGACGCGGGAGGTGCTGGAGGTGATGAAGAAGCTCGCGCGGCAGGGGATGACCATGCTCGTCGTCACCCACGAGATGGGGTTTGCCTGCTCGGTTGCGACCGAGATCCTCTTCATGGAGAAGGGCAGGATCGTGGAGCAGGGGTCGCCGAACGACCTCCTCTATGATCCGCGGTTCACACGGGCGAAGGGCTACCTGAACCAGTTCTCGGACGTCCTGGAGCGGAGGGCGTAGATGGACACGGCGACCTACTTCTCCGTGGTTCTCGGGCCGGCGCTGGTAAAGGGTCTCTGGACCACGCTCGCGCTCATCGCATGGACTGCACCGTTCGGGCTCCTGCTCGGGACGGGGATCGCGGTCGGTCGGCAGTACGGCGGTCCGGTCCTCTCCCGCCTCTGCAAGGCCTACGTTGTATTCATCAAGGGCACCCCGCTCCTCCTCCTGCTCTTCATCCTCTACTTCGGGCTGCCCTCGATCGGGATCACCTTCAACGCCTTCGTCGCCTCGGTGATCGGCTTCGTCCTCTGCAACGCGGCGTACAACTCGGAGTACATCCGTGGCGGCATCAAATCGGTAAAAGAAGGCCAGATCACCGCCGCCCAGGCTCTGGGAATGACCCGGATGCAGTCCGTGCGGGAGATCGTGCTCCCCCAGGCATTGCGGAGGGCGATCCCCGGGCTCTCGAATGAGTTCATCTATCTGATCAAGTACTCGTCGCTTGCCTACATGATCACGCTCGTCGAGCTGAGCGGGGCGGGGAAACTGGTGGCGACGAAGTACTTCACCTATACCGAGACGTTCCTGGCGATCGGGCTGATATACCTTGCGCTCGTCTCCATCACCACGCTCGCCGTCCACCTCCTCGAGAAGAGGGTCGCCATTCCCGGCATGCTCAACGGGAAGAGCCGGGCAACCCTGTAACCGGAAATTTCAGGACTGCCATCCCTTTTCCCGCCCGTGCTGGCCTGACAGCCAGACCGGCCCATCCCCCGGACAACCGGTTGCGGCCCCGGGCGGGTTCACGGCAGGCTGCCCGCCGCCCCATCCTACGATCTGCGGTGCAGGTGGCGGTGGTGGATATCCGGGCGGTGCGGATGGTCGTGCACCCGCTCGGGGTGGCGGTGCAGGTGGGAGTGCTCGCCATCGGGCCCGGGGGGAGGCGTCTCTGCCGAATGCTCGTGGTTGTGGTGGAGGTCGTCGTGGCAGTGGCGGTGCTCGTGGATCAGCGGCTCGTGGCGGTGCTCGTGCGAGTGCCGTTCGGCGACGAGCAGGTAGACACCGCACGCCATGACCGGGGCGGCCAGGAAGAACCGCAGGTCGGGGATCTCCGCGAAGATCAGCAGGGAGACCGTCACCCCGAAGAGGGGGGAGACGGCGAGGAGCGATGCGGATCGGGCGGTGCCGATCCCCCGCAGGGCGTGTATGAAGAGCATGCTCGTGAGCCCGCCGAAACTGGTAAACCCGAGGATCATCGCGGCAACGGTAGTGTTCAGGTCCGGCCAGGCCGCCCCCAGCATGAGAGCGGCGGCAAACGCCATCGATCCACCGAGAAGCCCCTTCAGGGAGACGATAACGATCGGATCCTTGGCGGAGATGTTGCGGGCGACGTTGTTGTCGAGCGACCAGAAGACGGTCGAGAGGATCACTCCGAGCGCCGGGATCGAGATGCCCCCGATCGCCTGCGGGTCCCAGGAGAGGATGATGCAGGACGCCGTGACGAGCGCGAGCGCCAGCCAGACCCTGCTCCCGATCGACTCGCGGAAGAGAGACGCGGCGATGAGCGTCGTCGCCACCGCCTCGAAGTTCAGCAGGAGGGCGGCGGTCTCCGCAGGGGTGTTCGCGAGCCCGTTCATGAGGGCGATCGGGGCCAGGAAGCCGCCAAATACGATCACGCCGCAGAGCCAGGGCAGGTCTCCGCGCTGCAGGGCCGCCTCCCGATGCGCCCTGCCGTTTCCGTCGCGCGTGACCAGCAGGAGGAGCCCGAGCGTCCCGATTCCGCTCCCGATGTAGAGGAGGGCGGAGAGGGTCAGCGGATGGACCTCGGAGAGCAGCAGCTTGGAGAATGGCGTGCCGACGCCGAAGAGGGCGGCGGTCATCAGGCCGAAGATCAGCGGGTTCCGCGACCAGGAGGGCATGGATATACCGTATCTATCCGTCTTCCGGGGTGATATAGGGTGCGAATCCCCGCACGCCGCTTCGTCCGGCCATCGCCCTGCTGCACCCCACGGAGCGCCCCGGAACTGCCGAAAAAGAGAAGAGAGACCTGCTCACTTCATGTTGTACTTCTCGATGAGCTCCTGCCAGTAGGGATCGGCCTGGAGTTCCGCGAGACCCTCGTTCAGAGTGTTCAGGAGCTCCACATCCGACTTCCGCACCGCGATCCCGAACTGCTCCTTCGTCTCGACAAATCCTATCGTCTTGACGGGTTTGCCGGCGACGATGTCCTTGAGCACCAGGTCGTCGTACATGACCGCATCGATCCGTCCCGCCTCGAGATCGTTCACGGCGAGCGGCGTATTATCGTAGGTCTTCAGGTTGTCCTCCGGCATCAGCCCCTTCTCGATCAGGTTCTCCTCGATCCACATGGCGGCCGTACAGCCCCGCTGCGTGCCGATCTTCGCTCTTCCGGCGAGCACGTCCTCGAGTGTGATGGAGGATGTGTTCAGGGCTACAACGTCCTGGTTCACGGTCCAGTAGGGGATGGTGAAGTTCACCTTCTGGGCGCGCTCCTCGGTGATCGTCATCCCCGAGTGGATGATATCGATCTTGCCGGCCTCGAGCGCCGGGATGATCCCATCCCAGGCGGTCTGCTGGAACTCTACGTTGAAGCCCTTCTTCTCGGCGATCCAGCGCATGGACTCCACGTCGAAGCCCGTGGCCACGCCCTTCTCGTCGATATACGAGAAGGGTGGGTAGGGCACGTCGATGCCGACCTTATATGTCTTCATCTGGGGTGTGCTCGTCGTCGGGGTTCCTGCATCCGTGGCAGGAACCTGTGTCTGGGTGCCGGCGCATCCTGCCAAGAGGACGGCCAGAACTACCGCGGACACAACCAGAGAAGGGAGTATAACCTTCTTCATGAGATTTTGATTGACAATGCAGATGTAAATATCTTTTTAATTGCGTATTCTGCGATATTTTCTTATTGCACAGTATTAAAATGCCTCAATTCACGTCTCCCCTCCAGGATCGGTGGGATACGGCGGTGGGGGCCACCGCTCCGCGGGGAGGGGCGGAGCGATCCACGGCCATCCGGGGGAGATAGAGAATTCTGCGTGCAATAGGCTCTATCTTGAGGCGTGAAAGGTGAATGTAAGGGCTATTGCCCTCCCGTTGCATCAATAACCCCCTCACAGAGCCTCTAGATGGCCGAATCTGCGAAACCTATATATATTTCCATGAGGGACTACCCCCTCGGTGATCCCATGACGGTTTCGCTCATGATGTTTCAGATAAGCGCGGTCCAGAGACAGATCGAGGAGACGCTCGCCTCGATCATCGCGTTTCTCCCCAATCTCGTGGTAGCCATCATCATCCTCATCGTTGGCTGGCTTCTCGGGAGATTCCTGGGCCGGGTCGTTGCCGAAGTTCTGGATCGGATAGGAGTCGACGATGCCGTTCGAAAGACCTCCGTAGGCCAGTATATCGAACAGACCGGAACCAGTATCGTCCGGTTGATGGATCTCCTTGTCCGGTGGTTCATTTATCTTATTGCCATCCTGGCGGCGATTGCGGTGCTCCAGATCACCGTGCTCACGGTCCTGGTGGCGAACATCGCGGCGTACATTCCCAACGTCATCGCCTTTATCCTGATCCTGGTGGTGGGTTTTATCCTGGTCGACTGGCTGGCGGATTTCCTGCACTCCTACGGGCGATCCCAGAACATCGAGTTCATGGGACTGTTCGCCATGGTCCTGCGGGCGTTCCTCTACTTCGTGGTCGCGATCCTCGCGCTCGAGCAGCTGCTGATCGACCTCACGATCATCTACACCTTCATCACGCCGATTGCCTGGGGCGTGGGCCTGGGCGTCGGTGCGGCGATTGCATTCTTCTTCTTCTTCGGGTTCCGTGACCGTGCCCCACGGATGATGGGGGACCTGATGAGCTCCATGCAGCATGAAACGGAGAAGGTCAGGCAGCAGGAGCAGAAGAAATAACATCCTTTTTGTTCCCGTGTAGACCAGCCCTCAACACCCTTCTGCATATTTGAAGCAACCTTTATGTAGTGCCGGACTCCATCCGCCAACCTGCCACGCGAGCCGGGTGCTCGCAGCAGACGAAGCAGGAGGTGAAGAGATGGTAAATGCAGGAGCAGAAACTGCGCCAGAAATCCGACCGCGGAGAAGAGAAGGCGAGATGCTGGTCTCCACGAGGGATATCCGGGATGCTCATGTGCGGAATACGGCCGGGGAAGACCTCGGCGCGATCGAGAGCCTGGTGCTCGACGCTGTCAGCGGCCAGGTGATTTATGCAGTGCTGGGATATGGAGGGATTCTCGGCTACGGCGAGAAGCTGTTTGCCATCCCCTGGGAGGCGATCACCCTCCGCCCGGAGGAGCGGGAGGTGATCATCGATGCGGCTAGGGAAAGGCTGGAGAGCGATCCCGGATTCGACCGGAACCAGTGGCCCCGCCAGGGGGACTGGACGCTGATCACCGGCCCGCACGCGACGGCACCCCGGCGCGAGGAGGAGCTGCGCCGCCCTCTGGAACCGGCGCGACCGGCAACGACCGAGACCTATATCCCGCCCCGCGAGCGGGAGATCGCGGCTTCGCAGCCCGCGGAGGTGACGCTGGTCGCTGCGACCGAGCCCCGCGGGACGATGCGGCCTGCGGCGGAGGAGCGGGTGGCTGCGACGGAGGAGATGCCGGCGGCCCGACCGGAGATCATGCAGGAACGCGTTACGGCGGCGGAGGAACATCTGAGCGCCGCCGATCTCCAAGACGCCCTCCGGGGCCTGGACTATCCCGCCCGGAAGCAGGACCTGATCGGGCGCGCGCGTGGGAACGACGCTCCGTCTTCCGTCATCGAGGTGCTGGGGCAGTTCGAGGACCGTGAGTATCATTCCGCTGCCGACGTGAGCCGGGAGTTCGGCAGGATCCGCTGATCCTGCTGCAGGGAGGATCCGGCGGACCCCGGGGAGCGCCGAAACCTATTTGGAACTCCGCCGCGTCATGTCCCATCTTGCCGTGACATCGGGAAGATAGCGATGGCAGACGTGCGGGTAGCGACGATCGCGGAAGGCCGGGCGAAGGCTGTAACGCACCTTCGGCTGGTTAGAATCGAGGATATGCGGGGAGCAAGGGTCCGGAACCCGGAGGGCGAGGAGATAGGGTCCGTCCGCGACTACGTGCTGGACCTGAACAGCGGGGCGATCGTCTATGCCGCCCTCGCCTTCGGGGGCATGCTCGGTGTCGCGGAGAAGATGTTCGCCATCCCCCGGGAGGCGTTGGTTCCGGAGGCGGGCCAGGGCGCCTTCTGCGCAGGTATCCAGAAGGAGAGGCTTGAACGTCTGCCCGGTTTCGATGGAACCGCCCGGCCGATCGCCGGTGACTGGACGCCGGTCGGATCGGCCCGACCGCTGCCGGTGGAGGTGCAGGAACCCTCCCGTCTGCGGGAGGAGGCCGCCACGGCGATCGCCCCGATCCGGCCCCTCACGCCGATCGCGCCCGTGGGTGCGACGCAGACGGCTCGATCCGGTGGAGAGGTGGTGATCCCGGTCGAATCCCGCGCCGAGCCGCTGCCTGCGGAAGGGGCGTCCCGTGCGTCCCCTCCCGCGGAGATGCCGCTGGCCACCCCGCCGGCATCCCTCGCAGGGGCGGAGCGGCATGCAGGAGCCGCCCATACCCGTCTGATCGCCGCCGACCTGCAGCAGTCCCTCAGGGGCGTGGACTGCCCCTCCGACAAGCAGGGGCTGAATCGCCAGGGCGCGGGAGCACGGCGCCTCTCCTGAGGCCCTGGAACCGCTGCAGCAGTTCGAGGAGCGGGAGTACAGTTCCGCCATCGACGCAAGCCAGGAGTTTGGACGGATACGATAACCCTCCGTGGGATCTGCCGGAATCCGGTCGATCCGCACGGGCCTGCCTGCCGATCCCGCGGCAGCCGCGCGGGTGCAGATCCGCAATCCCGCTCCCCGCTATCAGTTCTCTGCACCGGGAGTTCGGCTGCCGCGCGGCACTGGGGGCGGCGGGTGCGCCGTCGAGACAGTGATCAGAGGTGTGGCCGGGAGGGAGCCCGCATCACACCTGAGCGGAGAGGAGTCGTGTACAACCCATTCCGGTGCCCTATCTGCGGATCCGAGGAGAGGACCCTGCTGGAGATCGTACCGGGAGCCCGAGGCCCCGTCTGGCATTTCCTGTGCAGTTTCTGTCGGTACGAGGAGGAGGTATCCGAGACGGATCGGGAGGCTCGTGCACTGTACCCGGCGGATGGCACCCGTCCCCACACCTGAAGGCCAGCTCTTCCCGGGACGGGATGCCGGGCTTCGGGGGTCGTGGGCGCCGTGCCGTTCGGGGCAAGGGTTCTATACAGGGGCTGCGCTACAGTGCCGGGCATGCACGGTGTTCCCGCCCTTCGGGCCTGCATACGGCAGTTCTCCCGCCGAGGGTGCTACTTCCTGATCCTGCGGGCAGCAATCCTCGTTCCCCTCTTTCTGCTGGTCCTTCCGCTTGGGCTCGGCCTCATATTCGGCATCGCCCCGCCGGTCGTGCTCTCCCTCGTCGGATCGACGCTCCTCCTGCAGGCAGCGGCGGCCGCGGTGGGGCTGGGGTTCGGGATCCACCCGATTCTGGTGCTGGTCCTCACCACCTCGGTCGCCGTTGCAGTCATGCTGGGTGTGTTCTATGCGCTCGACATCTTCGCGCAGCAATCCCGGCGGTTCCAGGGATGGATCCAGAGGATCGACGAGCGGATCCTCCAGTACCCGGTACTCAAGCGGTTCGGTGTGCTGATGCTCATCCCCACCATCTGGATCCCGGGGATCGCCCTCTACGGCACTCCCATCGTGGCCTGGATCCTGCGGTTCGATCGCCCGATCTCGGTCGCCGTCATGATCTTCGGCTGGACGGTTGCATCCGCGGTGGTGATGGCAGCCGCTCTCGGTCTCGTCTCGCTGATCCTCTAGGGGGCAAAGCAGCGTTTATCTAATAGCGATTGCAAGGATATCCCTATGCATGCCCTGCGGTCCGAAGGGGCGGAAGCCCTGATCATCCTGGCGGTACTGGCAGCGGCGACCATATTCGGCAGCGGATGCGTGGTGCCGCTGCCGACGGAAGGCGGCGCATCAGAACTGACCTCCCGCGGCTGGAGTCTCGTCTCCTATCGGGACGACGGCGTTCCCACTGGCGTCCTGAACGGAACGGCGATCACCCTTCGCTTCGAAGGTTCCCTGGCGTCAGGTTCCTCGGGATGCAACGTCTACTTCGCAGAGTACACCATCCGGGATTCGTCGCTCCGATTCGATCCGATCGGGCAGACAGAAATCCACTGCGTGGAGCAGGGGGTCATGGACCAGGAGAGCGCCTACCTGGACCTGCTGGCAGCCGTGGAGAAATACCGCATCGACGGGGGGCGTCTGACACTCATGTCCGCGGACGGGTCAGCGCTCCTCGTAATGGAGGAGGACACCGGGCCCGACCCACGGCCGTTCAGCGGCACGGTCTGGGTGCTTGAGAGCTATGCCTCCGACAATGCCGTGGTCCTGCCCCGCGCCGGTTCGACGGTCACGGCGGTCTTCTCGGCGGACGGACGGGTGACGGGTTCCGGTGGGTGCAACCAGTACGCCGCGGAATTCGCCAGCAACGGCCCTGCGATCAGGGTGGGAGCGGTGCGGGTCGCCAGCAGCAGATCCTGTCCGGCGCCTGTCGCGGCCCAGGAGGCCGTATTCCTCGATCTCCTCGGATCGGCGGAGGAGTATGCGATGTACGGAGACTGGCTCTCGATCCGGGCTGCCAACAGGACAGTCCTCTCCTTCCGCGCTGCCGCCGAGGACTCTCGATGAAAACAGGGTATCGAGATTCCGGAATCCCTTCACAGCGGGACGGCCCGTTGATCCTCGTGCAGCGGCACCGCGATCACCCCGGATGACATCTGCATACTCTCGCAGTAGCGCTCCGGATTCATGATAAACTGCTTCTTGCAGCTGAGATCGCAGAAGTAGTAGGTCACACCTCGGTATCGGCTGGACAGGGGGACGATATCCCCGTTCAATTCCTTCTGACATACCGGATCGATTATCATGTTCGCATCCTGATTCCTGATGCATCTCCTTCCTGATATCCTTTGCGGCGGTGGCGACTCCGCACCCCGACCGCGAGCATGAACTGCGCCACGGGAGGGCGGGACCATCCCCTGGAAGATCCGCTTCCGCACTCTGCGGCCCCTTCTCGGGGGATGGGAAAGGATCCTGCAGGGAGCCGTGGAGAGATGGCCGTCCATTTCGCATCGCACGGAAGGAGCAGGGATTCTGGTTGAGGAAGGTGTACCCCCGGCGAAAAGGGGGCTGTACGCGGGGAGCAGGATGGCGATCGGTCGAGCCCGAACACTTCCTGCGAGATCGGAGATGGCCGCATCCCGCTGGCGCAGGCTCCGATCGGCGGGATGAACCGGACCTGGCAGGGGCGTCTGCAGGGATGGACGAAAAGACGCCCACTCCCCCCCCCGGGGGCCGATCCTGTGCGGATCGGATGGACCGCGAAATCGCATCGGAGTGCTGCGCCCCCGGGGTATCGGGCTTGGCGCCTCCTTTGCCCGGGAGAGGGGGGGCATCCCCGCCTCAAATTCTCTCCCAAACGGGAGCATTCCCGATCCTGACGGCACCCCCCACCAGTGCCCCCTGGATACGGCGAACCGCCCTCGTATCGGGGGTCACCGGTTGGCGGATCCACCAATCGCACACATCCCGGGAACGCACTTACCGGCAGGCAGTCCGCAGGGACCGGCGGCGGCATCCGATCGCGCCGGTATGCCCCCCGATCGGAAGAAGCTGGCATCGCGCCGTGCACGATCGGGCGGACAGTGCCGGATCGCCCTTTCCCCCACGAGGCGCAACCGTTATCGCTCTCCTCGCAGGAGGGCCTTGAACGGCCGGAAAAGGCGGCAGGCTGCAGGGAGACTGATCGCGATCGTCTGCCCGCACCGATTCGGCACCCCGCATCACCCGGACTGTTTCCGGGCGGCTACGCACGCATCATGCGCTTCCGCAGATCCTCTGCCGCTTTTCCGTTCGGGGTTCGGACCTGCTGCGGGCCCGATCGACTCCGCGTTCTCCTTCTGCGCCGTCTGCATGCCGGCGGATCCCGCGGGGGGAGTCCGCGGGATGATTCCCGCTCACGGACTCCTGGAGCGGCCCCGGCCCGATCGTGCGGGAAGCCCCTTCCGCCATCCCGCTCCATCAGGCAAGGGGGATCTCCTTTCCGCGGGCTTCGGGCGTCTTCTTCAGCCGTACCTCCAGCACGCCGTTCCGGAACGTCGCCTGCGCCCCCTCCTCGGCGACCTCGGCCGGCAGGAGGATGGTCCTCGACATCGCCCCGTAGGTGCGCTCCCGCAGGTAGTAACCCCCCTCCTCCTGCGCCACCGTCCGTTCCCGCCGCGTGGCTAGGTGCAGCGTCCGGGGATCGAGGAGCCGGATCGAGATATCCTCCCGCTCCACGCCCGGGAGATCGGCGACCACCATCACTTCGTCGCCGTGCTCCCGCACATCGACATGCATCTCGGCGCTGCGGAGCGCGGGGAGCATCCGTCCCGCCTGCCTTCCGGCCTGCTGCCCGAACTCCCCGAGCCCGGTCATCATCTCGTCGAATCGGCGCTGCATCTCCGCCATGATCTCGTCGAACTGCCGACGGAACCCATAGGGTGGCCCTCTCCATGCCATGTCATTCACCTGCAGGTCATCTTGAGGGATCCCGAATATAAAAAGCATTCGCGGCCACAACCGCCCCATCCGTCAGCATGCGGCAAGACCCCTCTACCGCCGCCACCCTCGCCCTTCGAGAACAGCCGGCTGCGGATTGTATTTTGCCATCGCTTTGAAACCGGGGAACGGCCATCCGTGCCGTTCTGCAGGCATTTCGCAGCCTGATGAGGGAAGGCGATGGAATTGCCCGCTCTTTTAGGTCGGATGGCGTAAGAGAGGACGCGATGTCTTCGGAATCCCTGCGGACATCCGCCTCGATGCCACGGGAACACAGGAAAAGAACGAATAACCGGACATATGCTTCCGGCGAACCACTGCCCGCAGGGTATCGGGGCACCTGGAGGGCAGTCCCAGGTGCTTCGCCCGAGTCCGCACCGGAGAATGCCTGGAAGATCTGGCTCTTTCGAAACACTACCGGGCCGAGCCGGAAACCAACTCCGTACATGCCTGCATATTCAAGAGGATGGCTCTGCGGACTGCATAGGGGCTGCCGATGCGGCTGCGTCCATCTGCCGGGCCAACTCCTCCCTCAGGTCCACCTGGATCTTCTGGATCCCGAGCAGCCTCCCTCCCCCTGCTCGTGGAGGAGACGATCATTCTTCTCGTGCAGGAGGTCGATCTCCCTCTCCGCCTTCAGGTTCACCTGGTAGTCCTGCTCGGCAGGGAGGCGGTCACGGACCTCTTCGCGCTTCTGGCTCACCATGATAGCCGGGACCCGGATAGCCGCGATGCAGGAGAGGATGAGGTTGTGCAGGATGAAGGGGTAGGGATCGATCGGACGGATCATGAGCAGAGCGGCATTGATCGCGGTCCAGGCGATGAGGCCCAATAATAACAGCCCGATAAAGAGCCAGCTGCCGGTAAAATCGGCCAGCATGTCTGCCAGTCTCTCCCCGAGCGTCAGAATTTCGTCGTACATGGTGCCGACGTTTTTGATACGAGCTCCAGGTCTTCCCACCGTCTCTCCGCACGCTCCTCGAGACGGGCAATCTCGTCCCGCTCCCTCTCCCGCATCCCGGCCAGGTACGCCGTGCCGTAACGGTTGAGATCCACCATGCAGACAAACCCATCCAAAGAACATTCGGAGTGTTCCCGCCGAATATGCTTCGCGATCCCGGAGGGAACCGCCCGAACGGGCACCGTCTGGCTCCGCAAATTATCTCTTCCGCAGACCTGGCAGGCCCTTGCTCCGGGAGGTCCGACTGCACCGGTTGCGTGCTGCCCTGTAGCGCCGGGGATCACGCTCGACTCGGTCTATGCCGGTCTGCCATCCGGTCCGTTCACCGGGGGCATCCTGACGGAGTACATCGCCTGGCGGAGCATCTTCTTTGCGATCGTCCCGCTGGGCCTGCCGGTCCTCGGGCTCACCGTTCGGAGAGTGCAGACGGGGTGGATCGCGGCAGCGGGTGCGCGGTTCGACCTGCCGGACTCGATTCTCTGCGCCGGCGCCCTCTCCGGCGTGATGTACGGGCTGGCCGCCGTCCCGGACCCCTTGACAGCGGCCAGTATCACGCTCGGGACGTTCATCCTCGCAGGCTTCCTGGGGGTGGGAGCTGCGGTGCGACAGCCCGGTCCCCGACATCCGCATCTTCCCGGGAAACGCCGGATCCTCCTTCTCGAGCCTCGCCGCCCTGATCGATGCGCGCCGACCTATACCGTCGGTTCCTCGCCCTCTATCTCCCGCACCCCCGCGCCTGAGCCCTGCAGCGGCCGGACTGATCCTGGCCGCGCAGCCAGCCGTCCCGATGGTCTTCTCGCTCGTTCTGGGGCGGGTGCAGGTGACCCCCGGGGTCTACCCTCTCAATCTCACCAGCATGCAGGTCGTCTTCCTGATCCTTACCGCTCTCTGCACCTTCGGCGTCTTCGCCAGCTGCGTGCGCGGCAGCATCCGTGAATTCGGCGCGTCGCCCTGACGGGTGATCAGGATTTGGAAAGGGGGCGATCGCTTTTTATCTCCTCCCCCGCTCCATACGTGATGACAGTTCGAAAACGGACTATTCCATGCCCAGCCTGTTGAAGTTCGGATCCCATAGCGGCAAGAGGCGGAGTCTGCTGGCGCTGTTCGTCCTCCACGCCCTCCAGCAGGGCCCGAAATCCGGTTACGATATCCGGAGGGAGATCGCGGAGAGGAGCGGCGGCCAGTGGATCCCGAGCAAGGGGACTCTCTACCCGGTGCTTCACCAGCTGGAGGAGGAACGCCTGATCGCCGTGCTGGCTACCGGGAAACGTTCCCGCACCCTCTACGGACCGACGCCGAAGGGGAGAGCCACGCTGCGCGCTATACGGGAGCGGGGAAAGGAGTCGCACAAGAGGATGGAGGCGTACAGAAACCTCATCCTCGACATCTTCGGAGCCGAGAATTCCCGCATAAAAGCCCTTCAGAACGAAATCCAGGGCGCACTGGAGGAGTGTCCCCCCGGAAAGGAAGGCCACGCTGAAAGAATTCTGGAACACTGTCTTGAGGAACTGAAGAGGAACAATGCCTGCAGCCATACGCGTTGAGAACCTAACCAAACGCTACGACAGCCTGACCGCGGTGGACAGCATCTCCTTCGAGATCGAGCCGGGGGAGATCTTCGGGCTGCTCGGCCCGAACGGGGCCGGCAAGACCACCACGATCTCCATGCTCGCCACCATGCTCAAGCCCACGGCGGGTACGGCCACCGTGAACGGCCTGGACATAGAGCGCGACGAGGACGGCGTGCGGCGGTCGATCGGGGTTGTCTTCCAGGATCCGAGCCTGGACGAGGAGCTCACCGCCTACGAGAACATGGACTTCCACGGGCGGCTCTACCGCATCCCGGGCGAGATCCGCCGTCAGCGGATCGCCGAACTCCTGGGGCTGGTGGGTCTCGAGGAGAGGAAAGACGACCCCGTCAAGACCTTCTCCGGGGGGATGCGGCGGCGCCTGGAGATCGCCCGCGGGCTGCTGCACCACCCCCGCGTGCTCTTCCTGGACGAACCGACGCTCGGGCTGGACCCGCAGACCCGGAACCTCATCTGGGAGTACATCGCCCGGCTCAGCCGGGAGAAGGGGATCACGATCATCCTCACCACGCACTACATGGAGGAGGCGGACCGCCTCTGCGACCGCGTGGCGATCATCGACCACGGACGGATCGTCGCCCTCGGGACGCCGGAGAGCCTGAAAAACAGCATCGGCAGGGATGTGGTGACCATCCGCACCCCCAGCCCCGAGGGGGTTGCTGCGACCCTGCGCGAACCCTGGGTCGCCCGCCTGGAGCAGCACGACGGCACCGTTTCAATCGGCCTCCAGAACGCGGAGGAGCACCTCAGCGCCATCGTGACCCTGCTCAGCCGGGAGAACGTTCCGATCGAGTCGATCGCGATCCACAAACCCACGCTCGAGGACGTCTTCCTCCACTTCACCGGCAAGACAATCCGCGCGCAGGAGACGGACGCGAAAGAGATGATACGCGCTTTCCAGCGGCGGCAGAGGCGGTCCTGATGGACATCGTCTACACCATCTGGCTGCGGAGCCTGAAGCGGTTCCTCCGCTCGAAGAGCCGGATCATCGGCAGCGTCAGCATGCCGCTCTTCTTCCTGCTCTTCCTGGGGTTCGGACTGAACTCGGTCGTCCATATCCCGGAGTTCGGGGCGGACTATATCCAGTTCCTGATCCCGGGCATCGTCGCGATGAGCGTGCTATTCACCTCGGTCTTTGCCGGGATCCAGATCATCTGGGACAAGCAGTTCGGGTTTCTGAAAGAGACCCTGGTCGCGCCGGTCTCCCGCCTGGAGATCATGCTCGGGCAGACTCTTGGAGGGGCGACCACCGCCTTCATCCAGGGGATGATCATTCTCGTGCTGTCGCTCGCTGTCGGGCTCCGGATTGCCAGCCCGCCCGGATTCCTGATCGCGATCCTGTTCATGGTGCTGATCGGGATCTCGTTCACCGCGTTCGGCATCGCCATCGCATCCCGCATGGAGGACATGCACGGGTTCCAGCTGATCATGAACTTCGTGGTCTTCCCCATCTTCGGGCTGTCGGGCGCCCTCTTCCCCATCAGCAGCCTGCCCTCCTGGGCGGCGCCGGTTACGCTCCTGGATCCCCTCACCTACGGGGTGGAGGGGATCCGCTACGGGCTGTCGGGCGTCTCGCAGGTGAACCCGATCATGAGCCTGGCGGTCCTCGGGACCTTCGCCCTGGCGACGACGGTGAGCGGAGCCTATCTGTTCCGCAAGATCCGCCTCTGAGGCGGGAGCGCCCGCCCCGCCCCCCTCCTCCAGCCCTGCGAGATACAGAAGCGGGATACGCAGCGGCCACCAGGATCCGAAATCCGGCATCTCGAGTGTCGGAGTCTATCGCACTCTGCGGGGTGCTGCGGAGCAGAACATATTCCGGCGGGAACCATCGCATCCCCCCGCATTCCCGTCTCCCGGTTCTTCCGGGGCAGGAGCTTCTGCATGGTCGCGTTCCGCAACTCCCTGCGCAGGGATTCCGGAGGAGGTTCGCCCCCTGTCATCATTCCCGTCCATGCGAAGCTCTACCCCCCGCACCGGGACCCAATCCATGAGGTCGAGAAGGGCTGTGGGGGGCTTCGGGGCAGCCCGGGATTTCGACCGGCTCCGGTTCCCCGTTGCTGTCGTTCCGGCAGAATAGCATTGCCATGCCTCCCCGGCTTTCCGGGAATCTGGCAATACCCCGCCGAAGCACCCAAAACGCTATAAAGGTGTGCGATCATGGAGACCGATCCCCCGTGCGGGTGTCAGTTCCCCGTGCGGGTTGTCCTGCGGGGGATGCGACACCCCCGGAGGGGATTCGCGCCGTTCCTGTCGACCCCGCAGCAGGGCTCGAGTGCGGTCGAGGCAGACAAATCGGTATCAGGAGGAAGAGCATGAGAATACTGAAACTGATCTTCGTTGCGGCTCTGCTCCTCTCCGTTGCGGGCATCGCATACGCCCAGAACGGGGAGGAGAACGTGACGAACGTGACACCGGGAGCGAACGAAACTCCCGGAGCGAACGTGACCATGAATGTAACGCCGGCTATCACCGTGACCGATCAGACCATCACGGGCAACGCCACATTCGCAACGGTCGTTGTCGAGAACGTCTCCATCAACACCAGCGGATGGGTGGCGATCCACAACAGCCTCCTCGGGGAGCCCGGAGGACTCGTGGGATTCGCACCCGTCCAGCCCGGTACGACCCAGAATGTAACGGTCCTCATCGATTCCGTGACGGCGACGGATACGCTCATCGCCGAACTGCACCTGGATCTCGGGCAGCCGGGTGCCTTTGAATGGCCGCCCACCGACACGCCCGTCATGGTCAACGGTACGATCCTCGAGGCGCCCTTCAATGTCACGGCGGAGAACTTCACTCTCAAGAATCTGACGCAGGTATGCCAGAGCGTACCCCCCGGAGCCGTGACCGGACCGGTTGCCAACATGACGGCCAATATGACCCCCGAAGAGACACCGCAGCAGATGGGCGCGGGGGCGTCCTTCTAGAAGCCCGACCGGTCATCAGCGGTTGATGGGCGCGCGGACGGGCATCTTCTCCCCGTTCACCCCTTTTTTAACGCCCCCCCGCTCAGGAGAGGGGCATCGGCACCGGATGAAGGTAGCCGACACGGAGTATCGTCGAGGTTCTGCGGTCCCCTCTACACCCGCCGGATCTCGACTGCCACCTCGTTCCGCCTCCGCGGTCCGGCTACGGTCGGGGGGTTGTAGCGCATCAGGAAGGGTGATCCCGCGATGTTGTACCCGGATTCCCGAAGCATGGATAGGAGGCGGACCGTCTCCCGGGCCACCAGAGGTTCGTCGGCGTGCCCTGAAAACCGCAGTGCCGCTATCTCCCGTTCCGGCATCTCCAGGATCCGGATCCGGTCGTCCAGCGGTTCCGGAACCTTCTCGCGGGAGATCCCGGAGGGGATCACGAAGCACATCCGATCCTCGTCGGAGATCACCGGCGCTGTCATCTCGAGACGTTCGTTCCCCCGGTTCCTGCCGGAGAAGTAACGATACAGGATCATGTGGGCCTCGTAGTCCGAGACCCGGGGTGCGCACGCCACCAGCAGTTTCGGATATCTTCGGAGTTCTACCTCCCCGATGGTGCCCACCTTCTCGTACTGCAGGGTCACTGCCACGGATCTTCGCCGCGCCGGGCTGACACCGTACGGGATGATTAATTTTCGCATCGCACTCGTCCGCAGTCCCGGACGTCCCGACACATCCTGGTTCCCGTATCTTTTGCCGGCGGCCTTCTCCCGGATGAACGAGGGAACTCTGCACGGGTCAGCGTTCGCGCCGCGAGACGAACCGGTTCCCTGCCAGGTAGAACCGCAGAGGCCGCTCTGCCGCCTTCGTGATCCCGATGCGGGTCGTCTGCACGATCGGGGGCATCTCCGCCATTCGGTGGATCGGCAGGCTGTCCCTTCCCCAGATCTGTATCGGACCTTCGTAGAGCGGTATCCCGTTGCAGGCAAGCGAGATTCCGAGGGCCTCCGTCAGCTTCCCCGGCCCGTTGCAGAGGAGCGGTATCTTCTCGACGCCCCTCCGCTGCTGCATCCAGGCGACCCCCTCGAGCGGCTCCAGGGCACGGATCAGCACCGCCTCCCCGGCGCCCTCCCGCCCGCTGACGGCGTTGATGCAGGTGTGCAGCCCGTAGATGAGGTAGACGTAAGCGTGCCCGACGGGGCCGAACATGACGCTGTTCCGCCGCGTCATCCCCCGATAGGAGTGGGCCGCCGGATCCTTCTCCAGGTAGGCCTCCGTCTCGACGATTCGCCCGATCGCGGTCCGTTCACCCTCCAGGTGCACCAGGTAGCACCCGAGGAGCTGCTTTGCGACGCCTACGGTATCCTGCTCGTAGAAGGCCTGCTGAAGGATCATGCCGGTAGTATTGTGGACTTACCGGTATATGAGTGGGCGTCCTGCACCTTCCGCCCGTTCAGCGGCGGTCCGCGAGCCTCTTCGGCCGCCCGGAGAGGCTGTAGAGCTCCAGTTCGCGTGGGGCCGTGAAGTTGAATGCGATCGTAAAGAGCCCCTCCTGATATTGCTTTTTAAGCTCCGGCTTCCAGTGGAAGAAGGATCGGGCGAAGTTCTCCGAGATCAGGTCCCGGTTGCAGCTCGCCGGGTCGCTGCTCTCCATGCTCACCTGCAGGACGGTCGCATCGGGGTCCTCCCCCGGATACAGGAATGCCTCGTACTCCCCCGTCAGGTAGTCCATGTTCTCCCGCTGGAAGACTCCGCGCTCGATGTCCACGCGATTGACGGGCGTCTCCCGGATCCAGAAGGTCTCCGCCTCCCGCTGGGGGTTGTAGATCCGCATATGGGTTCTCCCGCAGGGGCACTTCTCCCGCGAGAGGACGACAGAGGTGTCCTCGGTGTCGTAGTTCAGGAGCAGCATCCCTGCCTTCGCCCCGATGGGGAGGAGCGTGGTGAGTACGATCCGCCCGCACTCCCCGTCCGCCACGAAGCGGTGCGTCGACATGTCGTAGATGTCCATGTGGACCAGATCCTCCGGCACGTGCAGCCCGGCTCGCTGGACGCACTCCCCGCACATCGTCCCCTCGGTGCTGCCGTAGGTGTTGTAGGCGTCGACGCCCCAGAGTTCGGCGACGAAGTCTCTCGCCTCGTCGGCAAAGGCCTCTCCGCCCACCACCAGCCTCTCCAGGGTGGTGTCGCGGGGGTCGATGCCGTCGAGCCGGAGCTGGCGGGCCAGGTGGATCAGCTTGAAGACACTCGCGACGATCCCGGTCGGGCGGTAGCTGCGGAGGATGCGGGAGGGGAAGGAGCACTTCCCCGTGGGAACGATGGTGACCCCGAGGTCCCGTGCGGCGAGCGTCATGGTGTTCGCCCCGACGTTCATGCCGTACGAGGCGCAGATGATGATCCTGTCCCCCCGAACGAATCCCTGCGAGGCGAAGATCCGGGCGTACTTCTCCGCGTACCGCTCCCAGTCCTGCCAGGTCAGAAAGAAGCTCTTGGGCGTCCCGCTGGTCCCGCTCGTCTCGTGGATGGTGAAGAGATCCTCCCAGTCGGCGCTGCGGAACTCGAACTCCTCCGTCTCCGGCGGCTGGTGCCTGCGGATATCGGACCCCGAGATGATGGGCAAGGTCAGGAGATCCTCGTGCGTGCGGATCTCTGCCGGGTTGATCTGATGTGTCCGGAACCAGGAGCGGTAGAAAGGAGAGTGTTCGTTCGCGTAGGCAACGGTATAGCGGATCCGCTCATCGATCAGGGCGTCGAGGGCGTCCCTCTCCAGCGTCTCGATATCGGGGCGGAAGAAGTTCTGGCCGGTCATGATCGCATGTGCGCTTTTCGTATCGCGGGGGTGGCGTTTTGCGTCAGGGGTTTTTGAGGGCCACGATCTCCCGGACGTTGGTCAGCTTCCATACGAGGGTGCGATCGCCGTGGAGGAGGGCTTCGACGGGCTCTGCGGGGGAGTGTCCGAGCGCGGCCAGGAACTTCTTCGAGATCCGCTTCTCCTTGATCCGGGCAACAAAACGCTCCTTGATCGCCCGCTTTGCGTCCTCCCCCGTCACCTCGGCAAGCTCCCCCTGCAGTGTGACGAAGTGGTAGCTGGAAAGGTCCGGTGCATATTGTTCGATCTCCACGATCACGGATGGGTCGTTTTTATAGAGCTCTATCTTCTTCCCGTATTTGGTCGGCAGGAAGTAGAGGTAGCGTCCGTCAAAGACGTACAGGAAGGGGGCCATGTACGGGAATTCCTCTCCCCGGAACGCGATCCGGCTCATGTAGTTGTCCCGTATGAGCCGATCGTAGTCCTGTTTCTCCATCCTGGGTATCTTTACGATCTCCATGCTCTCCCCTCCGTCTCTACAGGTTATTTAACTTATCCGCCCCCTCCCCCCATGCATCCGGCATCGACATATGGTGGCCTGATTGCAGCAGCCGTTCACTCCCGTCTCGATGGATCCGCCGCATACACGGCATTCGGTCGCTGTCGCTCACCGGGCCGGGAAAGCCCGTGACCGAGAAGAGGGCCTGTCTTTCATGCGGCCTCATGCAGGCGAGGGGGCAGCAAAGCAGCACCTTGGGGCGGGGTTGAGGGGCTGCCGGTATGAAAAAAGCCAAATGGGCTGAAGCCCAACGTTTCTCCTGCATGTGTCCCCGAGGCATTCCCGTTGTCCTGGTGCACGGCTGGAAGAGCCACCCCGGCATCTGGAACCGGCTCATACCCCGTCTGGGGCAGGAGTCGCTCGAGTGCTGGAACTTCAGCCATGCGGGGATGCGGGATGCGCCCCTCCACGATGTTGCCGCTGCACTGCAGGAGTACGTCGCAACGCGGCGGGAGGAGCGGGGATACAGCGGCCCCCTGGACATGGTCTGCCACTCGATGGGAGGTGTCATCGCCCGATACCTGCTCGAGGTGCTGGACGGGGATGCCCGAAGCGAGCCGGTCCGGCAGCTGATCCAGATCGGATCCCCGAACAACGGCTCCTCGATGGCCGAACTCTTCCATGATCCCGAACACGGCGAGGCGATCATCCGGCAGCTGGCCGGGGTCTTCGTGCCGGCTGGCTACGATCCCTCCCGGGACCCTATTGTCCAGGACTTCCGTCCGAAGAGCCGCGCGATGGCCCGCCTGCGGGACGCCGGCACCCGCGACGATGTCGCCTACCGCATGATCCTCGCCGCCAACCGCACGGCCACGCCCGACCTTTTTCCCTGCTTCGGTGGACGGACCTGGGAGATCGCTCCCGGCGGCGCCTGGCGGCTGACCTACCATGGAGACGGCGTCGTGCCGCACTCGGACTCGTATCTGAGCGGCGCCGGGTTCGACATCCTTCCCGCGGACCCGGCGGAGCTCGCCTGCGCCCCCGGCCGCTACTGCCACGTTCGCCTTCCCCGGAATACCGAAGCGATCGAACGGATCCTGGAGTACCTCCGGGACCCGGATACCCGACCGCAGGCCTTCTGCCCGGGGAGCGGCACCTCCGAATAGCCCGGAGAGGGTCCGATACTTTTTCAGGTCAATCCGGTTACGGGCGGATCGCTCCCCCAATCGCCCCGCCGATCAGGCCCAGGATGGCCATGTAGCCGAGGACGAGGATGGAGAGGACCACGGCTGCTGCGAGCCCTGTGATGGTCTGGATGCCTCCGATATTCAGGAAGTCGATGCCTGCAGTCAGCAGGGTGATCCCGAGCACCAGGAAGATCGCGACGATGATGGCTCCCAGCACCCCCGCGATCAGCCCCGCCAGAGCTCCGTTGCCCGCTCCCCGCCCGGCGATCAGCCCGGCGGCCAGACCGCCCAGGATGGGCCCCAGCACGGGGACCCAGATGTTTAAGAGGACCATCACGACCCAGCCTACGATCACGCCAAACCAGAAGTTGCCCGTCGTATAGTAGTACGCCATGTATTCGCCCGCGGGGGTTAACGGTGACCGGATATTTAACTCTTGGGGCAGGTTTTACTGACAGGTAGTGAAGCCGCCGATCGATCAGGAGGGGATAGGTTATGGGATTTGGTAGCCGATGTTCCCCCCACCGCTGATTCCACTACGCGACCGCGGCGTGAACTTCTCGAAGACTGCCTGATTCTATCCCGCTCCGGGGACGGGCGCTTTCGGACGGGTATCGGGACGAGTGAGACGACCGGGCTTCACGCCCGGTCGCCTGCATCGCGGTAGGAGAACGGGGGGGCATCCGGCTTGCGGCAATCCATGGGCGCCGCGGAATCGTCCTCTCACTGCGGTAGGGGCACTCTCGCACGGCCCGGAAGGATGCTGCTGGATCGATACGCCACGGATACTCGCCATCGCCCGATGCCGGCAACCTCGCTCTATCCTATGCGCTCATGGAGCCCTCCCGTGAGTAAAGACCATCCTTTGCCGGGTGGCGCTCAAAGGGTATTTACGGCTTTCCGGTATAGAACTTTTAAGTGCATGGATGCCATCGAGGTTGCACATCTCACCAAGAGGTTCGACCGCGTGGTCGCCCTGCAGGACGTGAACTTCTCCGTCCGGGCCGGGGAGATCTTTGGATACCTGGGCCCGAACGGGGCCGGAAAGACCACCACCATCCGCATCCTGACCGGGATCACCCGCCCGACCTCGGGATCGGCCTCGATCTTCGGCCATGATATCCAGCGGGAGATGCTCTTCGCCCGGCAGTGCATGGGGATCGTCCCCGAGACCTCCAACGTCTACGACGATCTCACCGCCTGGCAGAACATGATCTTTACGGCCGAGCTCTACCATGTAGGCCGTATCGAGCGTGAGGAGCGTACCGAAACGCTGCTCCGCACCTTCGGGCTGCATGCACGCCGCCACGACCGGGCGCGGGAGTTCTCCAAGGGGATGAAACGGCGGCTTACGATCGCCATGGGTCTTGTGAACAACCCCCGGCTCCTCTTTTTAGACGAGCCCACCTCCGGGCTCGACGTCGAGAGCAACCTGATCATCCGCACGGTCATCGGGGATCTGGCTCAGCAGGGGGTGACCGTCTTTCTCACGACGCATAACATCGAGGAGGCAAACCTGATGTGCGATCGCGTGGCGATCATCAACCACGGGCAGATCGCCGCCATCGATACACCGGAGCGGCTGAAGCGAACGATCCAGATTGTCCAGTCGATCGAGGTCGCGTTCGACCGAAGCGACCCCGCACGCTCGGTCGAGCTCCAGATGCTTCCCCGCGTGAATGAAGTCCGAAAGGAGGGCGACAAGTTCCGGCTCTTCACGGAGGATCCCTCTAGCGTGCTTCTGGAGATCCTGGGGTACGCCCGCCGGAATCACCTGCGGGTGATCAGCATCGCCACGCTTCGCCCGAGCCTGGAGGATGTCTTCATCCGCCTGACCGGACTGCAGCGGGGGGAGGCCGGCATCCGTGCCATCGATTAACCTTTCCGGCTCCCTTGCCCGCCTGCACCGCGAGCTCGCCGCTGCCTGGGCGATTGCCCGGAAGGACATGCGCACCTACTACCTCAAACCCAACATCATCGTTTCGGGGCTTCTCTTCCCTCTCTTCATGTTCCTCGCCTTCGCCAGCGGGAGGAACGCTCCGCCGGGTATGCTCATTCCGGGGTTGATCGCGATCACCCTCCTCTTCTCGGCCTCGTCCATCGAGCCGGTCTCGATCCCCATCGAGCGGCGGGTGAAGACCTTTGACCGTCTTCTCTCCGCCCCTATCTCCTTCCATGCCCTCGTGCTGGGCGAAAGCCTCTCCGGGTTCCTGTACAGCCTTGGCATCGCCGCCCTGCCGCTTGTGATTGGCCTCCTGCTGTTCCGAACGCCAATCTTGTCAGGCGTCCTGCTGGGCCTGGGCATGGTGCTGACGGCATTCTGCTTCGCCACGATGGGAACCCTTTTTGCTGCCTATCCGACTGAGAACGTGGGAGAGGTGATGTCCCTGCTGAATCTGGTGCGGCTGCCGCTCATCTTCGTCTCCGGGGTCTTCATCCCCCTGGAGTCCATGCCCGCGGCCGGGCAGGCTATCGCGCTCCTTTCTCCGCTCACCTATGGAAACGACATGATACAGTATGCTTACCAGGGCGCCTCCCGATTCGGGCCGATTACGGATTTTCTCGTACTCCTGGCATTCGTCCTTACCTTCCAGTTCGCAGCGGACAGGCTCTATCGGAGGTTCAACCAGTAAGAGCGGCATGCCCTCATAGGGGGGATTGGCCAAGATTCCAATTGCCGGGGATAAAGTTGAAATACGTCCTTCATCCTATGCCCGCTCCATGCGACCGAGACAGACACTCCTCGTATCCCTGGTGCTCCTGGCGTGCGCGATCCTTGTTGCCGGATGCACCGTGCCGGGCGGCCAGAACGTGACAGCGCCGCTGACCACTGTTCCTGCGACAACACCGGCAGGAACAATCACCACGGTTCCCGCCACCACGCCTGCAGAGACTGCAACCGTTCCCACCACCATCGAAACAACCGCGCCCACCACCACAACGACAGCCACCCCCGTGCCCGGCGGCGAGAACCAGACCGTGACCCTGAACATCGCGGCCGATAATATGGCCTTCGATACGGATACTATCACGGTGCCCGCAGGAGCCGAGGTGACGATCAACTTCGACAACCGGGATGACGGCATCCCGCACAATCTCGCCGTGTACGAGGACTCCACCGCCCGGGATCCCATCTTCCAGGGCCAGATCGTGACCGGACCCGCTGCGATCGAGTACACCTTCACGGCTCCGGAGGAGCCCGGCACCTACTATTTCCAGTGCGATGTCCATCCGGAGCAGATGAACGGGGATTTCATCGTGGAATAGGGGGAGGAATGCATCTCCCAGAAAATGAGGGATGGGAGATCGCCGCGGGATTTGCGGAATCGAAAGCGGGGCGATGACGGGACGGCGGTCTGGTTCGAACTCAGCAGCGCAGAACGGCCCCTAGCCCCATCCGTCATCCTCCACCGGTTACTGGAGATTCGCAGCACGGAAGGGGGCAGAAGCCTCCTTCAGGTTCTCGTACGTCTGGCGGACGCAGAGTTCGTTGAGAATCCGGGTCTCCTCGCCGCGAACCATGCAGTACTTGGGAGTCACGTTCGGCTGTCCAGCCTCCCCCGCGGTGGCTATCGGGACCGTGTGCCGCTCTTCCGGCATCTCGACGAGTTCTTCGGGCCTCCTGACCATGGACAGGCACCGTCGGGCGGGAGATCGAGAACCCGTTAAACCCCTGCTATCAGGACTCTGCGGCAGCCGGGCCGAAGACTTCCCCTGCAATTCCGGCCATCACGTCCGATCTCCTCGCAACCTCCGGTTCCGCATGGACGCGGGAGCACCCGAAACTTATTAAACCCTTACAGGCATGTGCAGCGGTCCCCCCTTGCGGGGGCGACCGGGATGAGAGGGGGGGATTGCTTCCAGGACGGGGCGTGCCCGGCTCTCGTTCGGACGCCCTCCCCTGACCGGGAGAGAATGAGCATGAAATCGTTGCGCTGGATAATGATGGCAGCCGTACTGGTCTCCCTGGCGGGCCTGGCCTGCGCCCAGGTCGGTGACCAGAATGTGACAGCCCCGTCTTCGGGGGAGAACATCACAGCGAACGTGACGCCGGCCATCGCCGTCGCGGACCAGAGGATTGCGGGCAATGCCACCCTGGGAACTGTGGCGGTCGAGTCGGTCACGAGCAATGGCAGCGGCTGGCTGGTGATCCACAATAACCTCTTCGGCAACCCCGGCGGAGTAATCGGCTACACGGCAGTTGAGAATGGAACCACGACCAACGTAACAGTCACCGTCCATACTCTCGTCGCCGCCGATACGCTCTATGCTATCCTGCACAGGGATGCCGGCCAGCCGGACGTCTTCGAGTATCCGGCCGTGGATACCGAGCAGACGGCGAACGGGCGGATCGCGATCGTGCCCTTCAACGTGACAGCCCAGAACTTCACGCTGCTGAACCTGACCCGGCTGGCCCGGAACGCCACCCCCTCGGCGAGCCGTATCCCAACCCCGCTGCCGACGCCGGCAGGGACCCTGCCCACGGGAAGTCCAACAAGAGGCGACGAAAATGACGATCGGGACGATGACGACGATCGTCGCTGAGCGGGTGTTTAGCCCAGCCTCGCCGTTCACGGGATTTCATAATCCTCTGTACTGGTGGAACGGTCACCCGGCCCTGCGGAGTCCGCCGATCCGGCACCTGCAGGTGCCGGGGGACCTGTCCTGAAGGGCGACGCCCATATCGAAACGAACAACGATGCCTATTACCGATCTCAAGGATCCGGCATCGCCTTTTTGGCTATTCGGACAATTTCGAGGCATCCCGCCTCCGATATGCAGAGGCTCTGACTGCCTTTTCCCTACCTCGCGGGTATACAGCGCAATCCCTCCCGATCGCAAACTGTTTATATCCACGCAAGCACCACTGGCTCTCCGGTGAGATCGATGTCAAACGGCTCAACAGAACCGCGCCCCTTCACCGGCATGCAGTGGACCCCCCGCCCCTGTTCGCCCGGCGTCGAGACGCGCTCTCTGGCGCTCTTCAACCGCACCTTCCGGTGGAGCGGCACGATCCCTCCCAACGCGGCGGGTCCCGGATCCCCGGAGATGGAGACGGAGGGGCGGTTGACGGGCGCGTGGATCCTGGACGGGCTCTGGCTCTCCTGCGAGCTCGAGCAGGACCAGTACATCCAGGGCAGGAAAATGCTGACCTGGAAGGCCCGCCTCCTGATCGGCTGGGATATGGTGGCCCAGGAATACCGCGCTGTTGGGGTGGACAGCAACGGTGTCGCCTTCCTGTTCGGCGGGGAGTTCGAAGGGGACCGGCTGGTCATGTACTCGGCGCGGGAAACCCCGGCCCAGCTCCGCTTCACCTGGGATATCAGCGACCCCAATGCCATCGTCTGGACGGCAGAGATGTCGGTCGACGGCGGACCGTGGCAACCGGTGGGAGAGCGGATCCTGAAGCCCGTGGCATGAAACGCCCTGCCCTGCTGTCGATCCCGCCGCGCAGTGCCGGAGAGGCTCCGCATTCCTGCTCGTTTCCGATGGGCAGGGTATTATCGGGTGCAGCTGGGGGAGGATGATGGATCCCGAACCGCTCCGGTCAATGATACATGCTCTGATGCCCGCGGCGATCGAGGATCTGGGCGAGCTGATCCGGCATCCCTCCGTGGCTTTCAGCGGTTTTCCGCCCGAACCGGTCTTTCGGATGGCGAACGCGACCCTGGACCTCCTGCAGGCATACGGCCTCCCGAACGCCCGGCTGCTCCCCATACCGGACGGCTACCCGGCCGTGTACGGCGAGATCCGCCCTCCACCCGGCGCCCCGACCGTGCTCTTCTACGCTCACTACGACGTGCAGCCGGCGCCGCGGGAGCAGGGCTGGGAGACCGATCCCTGGACACCGCTCGTGCGGGACGGGCGGCTGTGCGGGCGGGGTGCTGCAGACAACAAGTGCGGGATCCTGACTCACGCGGCAACGATACGGGCGTTCGGGAGCCGCCCTCCCGTGGGCGTGAAAGTGCTGATCGAGGGGGAGGAGGAGTCAACGGACTCCCTCGCCCGGTTCGTTGCGGAGAATCCGAACCTCGTCGCCTGCGACGCCTTCGTGATCGCCGACATGGGTAATCTCACCGCGGGGGAGCCGGCGCTAACCGCCACCCTGCGGGGCGAGGCAGGCAGCACGATCACGGTCCGCACTCTCGACCATGCGGTCCACTCCGGTGAGTTCGGCGGCCCGGCCCCGGATGCTCTGACCGCTCTCTGCCGGATCCTGGCCAGTCTCCATGACGAGAATGGCGATGTGGCGGTTCCCGCCCTCACGAACCACCTCTGGGAGGGGGCCGGTTTCCCCGAGGAGCTCTACCGCCGAACCGCCGGGCTGCTGGACGGCGTCGACCTGATCGGCAGCGGCACGATCACCTCCCGCCTCTGGTCCGGGCCTGCGATCGACGTGGTGGGAATCGATGCCCCGAGCGTCCAGGATGCATCCAACATCCTGGTCCCGTCGGCCCGGGCGCGGATCAGCATGCGCACCGCTCCGGAAGCCGACGCCGATCGCGAGCTCGAGCACCTGATGGAGCACCTCCGCCGCTCCGCTCCCTGGGGCGTGCAGGTGGAGGTGGAGAAGTTCCGGGCATCCAGGGGATTCGTATGTCCTCGCGGGGGGCCCGTACATATGGCGGCAAAATGGGCGATGGAGACGGCATATGGCAGACCCGTACAGGAGATCGGGGGCGGGGGCTCGATCCCCCTCCTGCACACCCTGCGGCAGGCGGTGCCGGATGCGGAGTTCGTGCTCTGGGGCAGCGAAGATCTCGCCCGCTCCCGCATCCACGGCCCGAACGAGAGCCTGGATCTCGGGGATTTCGAGCGGACGATCCTGGCCCCGTGCCTTCTTCTGCTTCGTCTGGGGAGATCCGACCGGGGCTGTCGGGAGGAGAATCATGAGCCGCCTGCCGGGGCGAATCGACGGCCTCCCTGAGCGGGAGCGGATCTCGTCCCGGGTCCGGTCCGGGCGGCGGAGCCTGTCTTTCGGCAGGTGCGCTCTCCCTACGGATGACCATCATCGGGGCGGCGTTTTCCCGCACCGGGGGCCCGATCCACGGGACGCCGGGCCGCGATGCCCCGGTGTTCGCCGACCGGCGCTCTCCTCGATCTACTTGCCTGACCCGGTCGGCACCCCGGCAGGGTCCTGCCGTGGCTGGAACTGTGCCAGCGCCTCCAGGGCACGGGCCCCCCTTATCCTCCGCAGGGACTCTGCGGCCAGACGCCGGGTCATCCAGTGCTCGTTCTGGTCCATCAGCCGTTCTACCAGCGCATCCACCGCACGGACGCTCTGCAGGCGAAGCAGGGCCTGTGCTGACCGCTTCCGGATCTCGGGGTCGTCGTCGTTGAGCCCCTCGACAAGGGGAGCGACGGCTCTCGGATCGTTCAGCGATTCCAGGGCCTCGATGGCACGGAGCCGCTCATCGGGATGGCTCCGGTCCCGCAGCCGCCCTATCCAGGTGTATACGTCCTGGTATCTCCGTGGCCTTTCTGCTTCCGCGCTCATGCTATCATCCACTTTTTTGGAACTATTAAAAAAACGCCCTTTCTGCCATAACATGCAGAATATGGCCGTTCATGCGCAAATGGCGTGCCGCTTGCCATGCCCTGCGGCACCTCCGGTCGATGCAGTGACGTGTGTACCCGTTCCGTCTGGCAAAGGGATGGTCAGGTACATCGGTGACTCTGTAGACCCTCAAATTATAAATAATTAATCATTGACAATATAGCGGGCCCGCCGTGCCCGCCGATGGGTGGATCCGGCTGCACCGATCCAGAGCCTTCCGGTACGCCCGGGCACAGTGGCGACCCGGAAAGCGGTGAACGGCCCGATCCGGCCGGGATTCCGCAGGTCCGGGAGAACGAAAGGAATTCTCGAGGGCCTTCAGGGCCGCGCACCGGCGCGAAACGGAATCCCTCCCGTTTCGCGCCGGACGGCTACCTGACGACCGATGCGGGCGTCGTCATTTAGGAAGCAACCGCGACGATCGGGAAGGCCCCGGGGCGGCCCGCTGCCGCATCCGGCGGAGAGCGCCTTCGAGGACCCCCCCGATTGCATCGCCTCGTCCGAAGGAAGGATCTGGCGCCTCTCGCAGGGGAAGCCGCCGCGGAAGGGCAAAATCCTTTCCCCGCATCGATCTCTGTCAGCCAGCTGTGCGACCGGCCGGGCTCCATGATTCTGCGATAGGCGATCCGCGACGTCTCCGAATGCGAGAGGACGGAACTGCATCCCGTGAGCCCTTGCGGGCGATCGTCGGCTTCTCCAGGCTCCCGCTGCGCCGCTGTCGCGGGAGGCGGGGTGCCGATGCCTCTCTCCATCCCATCTCCGGCAGCGGGAGAGATGCAGGCGCCGGTGAGCGACCTCTGCTGCCTGCCCGCGCCTGACAGGATCCGCCCTTTGGACATTTCACCGGCGGAGGGGCGCTGGAGCGGACCCTTCTCGCCCTCCGCCCGTGCTTGAGGGGCAAGAGGCGGTCGTGCCCGCGATCCCCTGCCGCCCCGGGAGAATGCCGCATCATCCCCGAACATGGCCGGCCCTCCCGAAGCGCTCGTCTCGAGTGCGGGCATGCCGGAACGCCTGAGGGAAGAATAAAGGGGAAAGTTAATTGTATACACATGGATATGATAGTTGAAGCCTCTCCGCCCACGGGACGGTGCAGCGGGGGAGACAGGGCGAAGATCCATGCCTGCAGAGGACGTTCGGCCGAAGGTGGAGGCGCTCCATGACCGCCTGCAGGACATCATCCGGGAGATCCCTCCTGCACGGCAATCCCGAGCGCGGGAACTGCTGGATGGTCTCGCGGCAGATTGCGAAGCGGAGATCCGGCGCCTCCGCGAGCAGAACGCGGCCCTCCGGGAGAGCGAGCGGTTGTACCGCACCCTCGTGGAGGCATCTCCCGACGCGATCGTCGTCCACGACCGCGATGGCCGGCTCCTCTACGCCAATCCCTCTGCCCTGCGGCTGACAGGGACCGGCATCGGGGATATGAAGGATCGGTCGGTTCTTGACGTCCTCCCGTCGGGGGAGCGGGACGCCCTCCAGGGCGACATCCATAAGGTCATGGCGGGCGAGATACTCCCTCCCCTGTTGATGCCCATGACGCTTCCCGGCGGGAAGCATGTCCCGGTCGAGGTGACCGCCGCGCCTGTGGAGATCCACGGATCCCCCGCGGTTCAGGTCCACATGAGGGATATCACCGATCGCTGCGGTCATGAAGAGGTCTATCGGTTGCTGGTGGACAGATCGCTCCAGTCTCTCACCATCTTCACCCGTAGCGGCCCCGTCTTCGCCAACCGCAGGGCACTCGAGATCTGCGGCTATTCACGGGAAGAGCTCCTCTCCTTCTCGACGGAGGACGTGATCCGCCTGGCCCATCCCGAGGACCGGGAACGGCTCCGCGAACATATCTCACGCAGCCTCCGGGGAACTCCTGCTCCTCCATCCATCGAGTACCGCGTCCTGCGGAAGGATGGGGGAATCCGCTGGGTGGAACAGTCGGTCGCGCCGATCCTCTTCGAGGGAGAGCTGGCGCTGCAGTCCATGGCGATCGATATCACAGCGCGCAAACATATGGAGGCGACCCTGCGGGAGAGCGAGGAGAAGTACCGCAGCCTCGTGGAACTCTCCCCCGACGGGATCCTGGTGCACCAGGACGGGCGGATCGTCTACATCAATCCGGCGGGGATGGAGATGCTGGGCGCCTCGCATACTGGCGATCTGATCGGCAGGGACGTGATGAGCATCGTGCATCCCGATTATCGGGATGCCATCCGCGAGAATATCCGCATCGATCTGGCGGGGGAGGTCTCCCCCATAATCCCGCTCCAGGTGCTCCGCCTGGACGGGACGCCGATCTGGGTGGAGGGTCGGGGAAGCCGCACCTTCATCGGGGGCAGGCCCGCAGTCCAGGTCTTCCTGCGGGATATCACCGAGCGGAAGAGGGTGGAAGATGAACTGCAGGTCTTTGCGGCGACGCTGAAGCGGTCCAACGAGGACCTGGAGCGGTTCGCCTACGTCTCGTCCCACGACCTGAAAGAGCCGCTCCGCGCGATCGTGAGTTTTTCCCAGCTCCTGGACGCAGAGTACGGGAACCGGCTGGGCGAACCGGGGGTGCGGTATATCCGGAACATCGTCGCGGCCGGAAGCCGGATGAACGCTCTGATCAACGACCTGCTGGAGTACTCCCGGCTGGCCATGCAGGGGCTCCGGCTGCAGGAGACGGACATCCGGTCGGTGATCGAGAAGACCCTCGCCATCCTGGAGCCCCAGATCGCCGAGAGCGGCGCCACTGTCGAGTGCGATCCACTTCCGACCGTCCGGGCTGACGACCTCCAGCTGGGGACGGTCTTCCAGAACCTGATCGGTAACGCCCTGAAGTTCCGGCGGGAGGGCGTCCCGCCCCGCATTCGCATCTCCGCCTGCCGCGAGGAGGGAGCATGGCGGTTCGTGGTGAAGGACAACGGAATCGGCATTCACCCGGACTACTACGGGAAGATCTTCGTCATCTTCGAGCGGCTGCATCACCGCGACCGCTACCCTGGAAACGGCATGGGCCTGGCGATTGCAAAACGGATCGTGGAGCGGCACGGCGGGCGGATCTGGGTCCAGTCCGAGCCGGAGAAGGGTTCGACTTTCTCATTCACCCTCCCGGACCTGTAGCCTGCGGGATGCGCGTCTCTTGCCATACGGCGCCGCTCACGCTCGCAGGGGCTCATACCTTGCCGCATCTCCCATCGGGTAGCTCCCGGAGCACGATCGGGTTGGCCACCCAGCGCTCCATCCCGCCGGGGCCCGGGAAGATGAGCGGGTGCCCCTCGCCCCGGATGCAGGCGAGGAAGAGGGTGACGAGCGCGATCAGCCCCTCGCCAACGGGATGCAGCGGAACAGCGCACAGTCCCCCCGGCAGACGGCAATGGCCGACGGCCATCCGGCGATGAAGGTGATCCGGGCGGAGAGGGTGTGCGGAACTCCCGTGGTGCCGGGGAAGATCCCCCGGCGGCGCCGATGCCCGCCAGGCCGATGAGGACGGCCGCCGGAGGATCCCGAAAGCCCCGGTGAACGAGCCAGGCGGCCGCGAGAATGAGGAGGCCCGTGACGATCATCGTGGCATTGAAGATGCTGGCGTCCGGCTGCACGATGATGCCGTTCGGCGGACGCGCCCGCTCCCCGATCGCCGATCTCGTTCCGAGACGTGCTGCAGGCCGGATACGCGGCTTCGGCAGTGATGATCTCCACGAGGATGACCGCGCCGGCGATGAACAGCAGCGTTCCGGCATTCTGCAGCGCGCTGGAATTCCTTGTAGCGGCTATAGAAGTCCCCGGTGAGGATGCAGGAGTGTATAATCGTTGCAGCGGAGCGGCATTCGCGTGTATCGCTGGAATGGCAAAGCCCGAGCGGGGAAGGGGCATCAGCCCGAGCCGCTCGGAAGAGTGACGAGTCGGCTTCCGCGGGAGAACTTCCCGTTCCCCCGGGGCGTTTCAGATGCCTATTCAGGATTGCGTACCCTTCCATATCCCCCCATCGCACCTATGGGGTTCTTCGTGGCGCACCTCTCTCCCCCCACTGCCCCGACACGTCTCGCTGCGACAGATCCCTCCTTCATCGTTGCGCATGCGATCGAATTGATCGCTCTCCGGGGTGAGCGGGATGGGAGTACGCGTATCCGTCCGGTACATCGCTTTTTGGAATAATCCCCGCCCCCGATCTGTCACACCAAGGCGAAGAGTCAGCGGGGGAGAGAACGGCATTCCCGGCATCGTTCGACGGATGCCATATGGACGGGAAAGACACCCGCACCCGCTTCAGCGAACGGAGTCCGGTGGGGTGACTCTCCCCTGCCACTGTAGCATGGGCGGTGAGGACGCATGTTCTGCTCCGGAGCCTATCGAGGCGGATCGATGGTTACAGCAGCTTCGCCAGCAGGATCAGGTCCTGGTATTCCGATCCCGTCTTGAAGGCGCGCCGCAGGCGCCCTTCCACCGCGAACCCGTTCTGCTGGAAGAGCCCGAGCGCCCGCACGTTCGACTCCGCGACCAGCGCCTCGATCCGCTCGAAGCCCAGTCTCTCCGCCTCGCCGAGGGCCGCCTGCAGCGCCGCCGAACCGATGCCCCGGCCCCAGCAGCGGGGAGTAAGGTAGATGAAGAGGCTGGCGCTGTGGGAGAGCTTCGTGCCCGGCTCCCCCGGCAGGATCCCGACGGCCCCGACCAGCATCCCATCGACGCGAATGCCCCAGATCCTGCCGCCGCCCGCCGTCGCGGTGGCGGCGAACTCGCGTGTCTTCTGCAGGGGGATGGGCGGGATCAGGTCGAGATAGCGGTTCACCTCCGGCTCCGAGACGATTGCGTGCAGGGCGGGCAGGTCGTCTTCGTCCAGCGGTTCCAGCGCGACGGCGGCGTGGCGGATCATGGCTCGTTCCCCGGATAGCTTCTCCTGCGGAGAAGAGGATAAGGGTTATGCAGGGACCGCCCGCCCGGAATCCTGCGGGAGGGAGCACGAGGATACGGTGCCCGTGCCCTGATACCCGGCCGTTTGCCTGGATCCGGTGGAGTGGAGGTGCTGGTGCATCTCGACGCACCAGCAGCGCCGTGCGAATTTTACATTGACCAATACATTAATACCTTTGTCTGCGCCCATAGAACCCAGATGAATATCGTCCAGGATATTGCCGACGTGCCGCAGGATGCCACACCCTCCACTCTCTGCGATCTCTCGAAGCATAGCGTTGCATTCATGGTTTCGCCTGCTGCTGCCGTACCTCTTCCCACCCTGGCGATAGGGCTGGACGATTTTCGACCACAATGGGCGGTTACCTCGTCTCTGATGTGACTGGAGGCTGAGGGCATGATTACTGGCCGGAATGCTAAAAAGTATCTGGCTGCAGTCCTGCTGGTGCTGCTGGCCTCGCCGGCGATGGGGCTGGGGATCTATGCTGACGATTTCGAATCGGCGGTAGTCAAAGGCGTTATAGACCCAGCAACGCCGTTTGCGGCGTTGGAAGCCGGCGAGACGTTCGGCGCAGCCTACCGGGAGGGGGGAACCTATTATCTCTACACCTCCTACGCCGCGAACATCTACGTTCGCAAGGCGACCGACGGCAGAACCTGGGACGATAGATCGCTGGTCCTGACCCGGGGCGGCGCCGGCGGGTGGGACAGCACGAAAGTCTATTGCCCGATGGTCTGGAAGGAAGGTGGAACCTACTACATGATCTACGGCGGGTACGACGACGGGGGCATCACCGCCGTCGGTCTTGCCACCGCCTCGCACCCCGAAGGGGTCTGGAGGAAAGACCCCGCGAACCCGGTCTATCAGAATCCGCCCGCGACGGGCTGGTCCGGCGGCGGCGCCGAACCCTGGGGCATCCAGAAGGTTGACGGCGTGTATCACCTCTGGGTCAACAACTACGGCGGCGCCGGCCACGGGGGCGTCGGGGAGCGCCAACTGGGGCTGGTTACATCCCCGAACCTGCGGGAGTGGAGGGGCGATCCGGACAACCCCCTGTTCGTCGGGCAGAGGTTCTGCCCCTTCCCCTTCCGGGTCGGGGAGATGTACTACCTCCTCGTGACACACCAATACGCGGGGTCCGATTACGCTGTTCTGGAGCTTTACCGGTGCTGCAATCCCCTGTTCCACCCGGAGGACCGCGAGTTCGTCGGGGTCGTTCTGAACACGCCGCGCAGCAGCACCTCCGGCTTCGGCAGGGATCTCGATACTCCGGCCCCGGTCTTCACCGACGCAACGTTCGTCCTGGCAGAAGATCCGGTCCGGTTCTACTATGCCGTCGAATCAGGCTCTGCCTGGAAGATGGGCCTGTTTACTCTGGCACACTCCGCCCTCGGCGACACCACTCTCTTCCCGGATGTGCATACCTCGGAGAATGAACCCTCGACGGCGTTCAGTCTCTCCACGGATACCTCGATCCGCGGGAGCCGATCCCTGAAGATCGCCGTAACCCCCTCCAATGAGTGCTATCGCGTTTTCACGAACTCGGATTCAGGCCGCATCAGTTTCTGGGTCAACGCGAAAGATTCGTCCAGTTCGGCCCTCTACGGCCTGAGCGACAGGAACGCCGAGGTGATCGCCCTCCAGATGTACACGAACATGAAACTCCAGTACAAAGATGGAGACATGCTAAAATCTGGCACTTTCGTGCGAATGAAGGGTGAATGGTATCGCATCGTCGTCGATTACTCCCTTGCGGACGGGACCTGGAGCTACACCGTTCTCGACGCATCTGGCGTTGTGCGGGAGCAGATCGCCGACATCGCACTCGCCTCCCGCCCCTCCCGGATCAACGCGTTCTTGTTCTACCGCGTCAAAAATCCCGCAGGTGCACTCTATATCGACGATCTCCGAATCTAGCCTCTCCCCCGGGCCGAACTCTCTGCCTCGGCACATTCCGGGGATGCCCTCCTGAAAGCCGCCTTTGCAGACGACGCCGGGGACGACACGCGGACCGGATTTAGCGGGGGTGAGCGCGTTCATCCCGCCTCCGGGCTCCAGGTGGACGGATCCGCCGGAATCCACGGACCCGAAGATGTAGCGGCAGGCAGCTCCGGGACCCGCCTCGGGCTCGCGCTGCCACTCGTTGCTGTCGCCGGCGTCGCCATCGTCGCGCTGGGGCGAGCCGGGAGACGGTCCGGAGGCCCTGGGGCGAGCCTGGGCTGCATCCCGATCACGTACCTCTTCGTTGCGCTCATCGTGCTCCTCGCCATGGGCGCGATCCTGATCGTCTCCACCTGACCATCTTTTTCCCGGGGGCACCCGCCACCGCGAACCCTGCCTCCTCGTGCGGTGCGTCACGGCAGGACCCACGTCGATGCAGCGGATCCGCGATAACCTTATAACATTCAACTGACACTACCCTCCGCCCGCCTTGAGGGCCTTACGCCTCAAGCGTGTATAAGAAACCGAGAGATGGTAGCCTATGGAAAGACAGACGGGATACAGGAGAGTGGAAGGGAGCCGCAGCACTGCAGGACTGCGGGTTCTCTCCGCGAAGGACCTGAAAAAGACCAGGATCCAGAATACCCGGGGGGAGGATCTCGGGACGATCGAGGACCTGATGCTGGACGTGAGCGCGGGGGAAGTGGTCTATGCCGTCCTCGCGTACGGGGGCGTCCCCGGCGTCGGGGCGAAGCACTTCGCCATTCCCTGGGAAGCCATAACGCCCCGCCCCGAGGAGAAGGTGCTGGTCGCACCGATCCCGAAGGAGCGGCTCGAACAGGCAGAAGGCATCGACATGGACAATCCGCCCGTGGAGCCGAACTGGGATCTCGTGGAGACAGCCCGTCCGCCCGCTGCCCGCCCGATGGAGGCCGCCCCGGGGGTGACGCCTCCGCCCCCGACAGAGCGGGAACGCGCCGAGGTGCCGATAGAGGCAGCGGCAACTGCGACCAGCTTCAAGCAGATGACAACCGCCATGAGGGGCGGGCGGCGTGAGGAACGTGTCCCGACGCAGGAGGAGATGCCGCCCGCCGCTCGGACCGAGATCGTGCAGGAGCGCGGGATGGCCGCCACCGGAGCGGGCTTCGAGCACCTCAGCGCTGCCGATCTCCAGTCCTACCTGAAAGGCATGGACTATCCCGCCGGGAAACAGGATCTCATCCGCCACGCCGAGGAGCAGCGCGCCCCGTCCAGCGTGCACGAAGTCCTGCTCCGGTTCGAGGACAGGGAGTACCGCTCTGCCGCCGACGTCAGCAGGGAGTTCGGTCTCGTGAAAGAACCGGGTCGCATGCGGACCATCTCCGAGGCGCCGCGGGAGATGCGGCCGATGGCCGAAGAGGAAGCCCTGAAGCACGTGAGTGCGGCGGGCCTGCAGTCCTACCTGAGGGGCATGGACTACCCCGCGGGAAAGCAGGATCTCATCCGCCATGCCGAAGCGAACAACGCCCCGCCAGCCGTCGTCGAGTCGCTGCGGCGGTTCGAGGAGAGGGAGTACCGCTCCGCAGCGGAAGTGAGTCAGGAGTTCGGGCGGATCAAATAACTCTTTTTTTTGCTGTGCGCCGACGATACTGCCGCGCAGTGCAGCGGCGGTCGGGCGGAACCTTTATTGCCTGGAATGGTATCCGTCTCGGCCATGCAGATCCGGCATGCCATCCTGATCCTGCTGGCAGTTCTGGCCGTCTCGGCCCTCCTGGCAGGCTGCACGGCACCCCCTCAGGGGAATGCGACCCCCCCTCCGACCGCCACGACCGCGGCAGCGGGAACCGTGACCGAAACGCCGACACCTGCGGTCCGCCCCTCCGCCCCGACCGTCATCGAGGCCGTAGAGTCGGACAATCGGTTCACCACGCTGGCCCGGGTGATTCGGGAGGCCGACACGACGTTCCTCCGCACTACCCTGAGCGGAAACCAGTCCTTCACGCTCTTCGCACCGACCGACGACGCCTTCGATCGGCTCTCCAACGAGACGATCGAGATCCTCCTCAACCAGCCGGAGGGGGAGCTGACCCAGCTGGTCCGCTACCATATCGTCCCCGGCAGCTACGCGCCCGACAGGCTCCCGCATCTGGTCAATAGCAACGTCTCCGGATTGAGCGGGGATCCGCTCACGTTCGCCGGAACCGGCGGCAACCTGATGGTGAACGGCGCCGCCATCGATACCGCCGGCGCCATCCAGGCGTCCAACGGCTACGTCTATCCGATCGATGCCGTGCTGATGCGTCCCAACGTGACCTACACGCCGACGCCGACGGCCATCCCTACCGCGACCACCGCTCCGCCCAACACCACCCCCTCGGGCTGATCCGCTCTCGGACAGGATGCGGGCGGCGCCGTCCCCGGGGTTCACCGTGGGTTCGGACTGCCGTGGAGCAGGGGGCATCCGCCAGCGGCGGCTCTCCCTGCCGCTGCAGAGCCTCTCGGGGGACGGCAAGGCTCTGGTGCCATCTCACGGCACCGGTAGCCCGCTGGTGCGGGACCGCCGGACAGGTGAGATCGGGCTCGACCTACGCCGCTGCCCCCCGCCCGCCGCTACTGCGGGCGGGAGTGATACGGCTCCCGGCCGCACGCCGTGCCGCAGTGGAGGGCTTTCTCGAGAGGCGGGGCTGGCTCACCCGGAGGGGGGATGAATGCCCGTTCGGCGCCTTCCGTGGTATTCTCCGCCCCGTATGTGATGAGTTCTCAACCCCGGTCTGCTGCATCTGCCCATAATGCAGGGGCGGAGGATTCTGGGCTGATTTATCCCGTACGCGGACCTGCGGCGCTCCTGGATCGCTTTCGCTCATACCCCGCGCTTCCCACGTTCCCGGGATCCATTCAGCATCCTTCTCCGGGCCTCTCCGTGGCCGGATTGATTCTTACTCACTGGGAATCTCGGGATGCCCGACACCTTTTTATCCTCCGCTGGAACCACTACGCTGCATGCCCGACGGATTCGTCGCAAAGGCGCGGGGGTTCCTGCTCGAGCCGGTGGAGACCTTCCGCAGATCGAGGGCGGACAGTTTCGAGTCCGCATTCGTATACTTCGTCATCCTGATCCTGATCAACGCCGTCCTGACGGCGCTCGTTTCCCTTATCGGGTTCGGAGCGGCGCCATGGTCGATGGGAGGGGCACCGGCGGTCGGGCCGCTCTCGTTTATCGTCTCGTTCTTCGGGTCGCTGATCGGGAACATCGTTCTGCTGTTCGTCGGCGGGCTGATCGTCCATCTCTTTGTCGTCCTGGCCGGTGGACGGATGGGCGTCGTGCAGACGCTGAAGGCATTCATCTACGGCGACACCCCGGTGATGCTCCTAGGCTGGATTCCCATCGTCGGATTCCTGGCATTCATCTATACTGTCTTTCTCTGGATCATCGGTATCCGGGAGCTCCACCAGATCTCCACCCTGCGGGCGGCGCTCGCCGTGATCATCCCCGTCGTGATCGCCATCGTCCTTCTCGTCCTGCTGGTGGCCGCGCTCGTCCTCCTGATCGCCGGGGTTGTGCAGGAGGTCACGGGAATGGTTGCCTGAACCGAATCCGCATTTTTCCGGGAGTGCCCGGGACCTCCCCGAGCGTATTTGGTGGGTTTTAAGTGCATGCGAGGCCACTGGTACAGACGAACGCCCCATGGCGCGCACATCCTCCGACTATGTCCACGGCCGCTCGGATGCGGAAGCAGAGCGGCTGGCCTACCAGGCCAACCGACTCTCCGATCTCCTGCACGGCGGCATACGCTACCCGCCCGGAAGCCGGGTTCTCGAGGCCGCCTGTGGCGTCGGGGCCCAGACCGTGATCCTGGCCCGGAACAGCCCCGGGGCCGCATTCGTCTCGGTGGACATATTTCGTGAGTCCCTGGCCCGGGCGGAGGAGCGGGTGCGGGCAGCCGGCTGCACGAACGTGGCATTCCATCAGGCGGATGTATACCACCTGCCATTCGCGGCGGAAACCTTCGACCATGTCTTCGTCTGCTTCCTTCTCGAGCACCTCCCCGATCCGCTACGGGCCCTGGAGGGGCTGAAGGACGTACTCCGCCCCGGCGGGACCATCACCGTGATCGAGGGCGACCACGGCTCCGCCTTCTTCCACCCGGACAGCGAGCACGCCCGGCGGACGATCCGGTGCCTGGTCGATCTCCAGAAGGGGATGGGTGGCAACGCCTTCATCGGGCGGGAGCTCTTCCACCTGCTGCGGGACGCCGGCTATACTGATGTCTCGGTCACCCCCCGCTGCACCTACGCCGACGCGAGCCGCCCGGAGACCATTCAGGGCGTGCGGAACATCTTCATCGCCATGGTCGAGGGCGTGCGGGACGAGGCACTGGCTCGGGGTCTCGTTGACGGGGAGACCTGGGAGCGGGGGATCCGCGACCTCTACCGCACGACAGAGCCCGGCGGTTCGTTCTCCTACACCTTCTTCAAGGGGATCGGAGTGAAGCGCTCCCCCTAGCGATCTGCCAGGTACCGCCGGTAATCGTTCAGGAAATCCCTGCAGATCCGGTAGTGATCGGTATCTTCGTACGACACCCTGCGGATCGGGCGGGCGTCGAAGCTGAAGATCTCCGCATCGGGGCAGGCGAGCAGCAGAGGGGAGTGCGTGGCGATGATGAACTGGGCGTCACCCGCCGCGCCGATCTCCCGCAGCAGCCCCAGCAGCTGCAGCTGCATGCGGGGCGAGAGAGCGTTCTCCGGTTCGTCCAAAAGGTACAGCCCTTTGATGCGGAAACGGCTCCGGAAAAACGCCATATGGCTCTGACCGTGGGACTTTTCCATCAGGGACTCGCTGCCGAAGTAATGCAGCAAATCCGGATCGGCTGCCGCCCACTCGTCCAGCAGGCGGGCGAAGTTGCGGAAGATCTCGGAGGCGAAGAAGGCGCCCGGAACGCGTTCCCGGATCCACCCGATCCGGATGCAGCGGTAGAGCTCCTGCTCGAACCGGTTGTAGTGGAAGCGCCGCCCATCCGTGTCCTCCCAGATGGCGATGCCACATGCCCGGGCGATGGCGGCAAGCAGCGTGGATTTTCCAGTCCCGTTCTCCCCGATAAAGAACGTCACCGCCTTCTGGAACTCGAGCGAGTCCGTTTCCTGAAAGATCTCCAGGTTGAACGGGTAGTCGTCCCGTGTCGGATAGCAGTCGTGGAGGAGGCGGACGCTCCGGATGTGCACGTACCTACTCTACTCCATCCCCTCATATACTTCTCTGCAGAAAGCCCCCTCCGCCGGAATGGCGGACGCCCTCCTGCATACCGGCCGGAGATGCGTGGGTGCTGCACCCGCACTGCCGGCAGGAACAGCCTGGCCTGCCCTGCCATCGCACGGGTCACCGGGCAGGCTACAGGACGGCCCCGGCGAACGGGCTGCCCCCTTTGCGGCCTGACCGCCGTCAGGCGAAGGAGGAGAGTTCCTGCAGGATGGTGCCGATCAGCCCCTCGATGCACTCCGTCGCCACGGACCCGGGGTTGTAGCCGATGGAGAAGGTCATGGTCTCGCGGAACGTGGAGACGACCATCATCAGGCTGCTGCCGAGCATGATGGGGCTCAGAAAGTATGCCGAGGATACCGGTACGGTTCCGAACCGAAGCCGCTTCTCGTCGATGATGCCGATGTTGCTCAGCAGCGGGTACGTCCTCTTCCCCGGCGCCCCCTTGCGGAGGAGCCTCTCGCTGGTACGGTAGCCGAGCATCATGGCGCCCGAGGCAAACAGCATGCTGGCAAGACCCTGGTTCACCTTTTTGCAGCGGTCCATCCGCTCCTTCACCCGGGCGAGCGTGGCGTCGAAGGGTTCGTCCGGCTGCCAGGCGAATGCGGGGAAGAGCGCCCCGCAGAGATTGCAGATGGGGCACTTCTCCCCCTCCGGCAGGAGGTAGCGCATGTCCACCGAGACCTGGACGGGGAGCGGCACGCCCTGCGGCGGGTCCAGGGTGCGGCAGAGGCCCCGGAAGAAGGCGGTCAGCAGCACGTCGTTGATGGTCGCGCCCGCAGCCTTCGAACGCCGCCGGATCTGCCGGAACTGCTCCGGCCCCACGGTCCGGAGGGCGAACGCGCCCCCGGGCCTGCCCTGTCTGCGGCACGGCAGGCGGAACCGCGGCCACGCCGGCATGCCTGCAGGCACGGACCGGAGCAGGTTCCAGAGCCCGGCTCGCTGCAGCAGCTGCCAGGGGCTGCGGTCCCGGAACGTGCCCCGAAGGGGGCGATAGTCGCCGTCGGACAGGTAGCGGGAGTAGAGATCGCCGAGAAGGCAGGCGATCTCCTTTACGCCCGCCGCGTCGGAGACGACATGGTTGACCTTGAGGCAGAGCGTATCACACGAGTCCGAACGCACGAGGAGCGCCTGCACCAGGGGATCCCGCTCGGCGCGCGCCTCTCCTGCCGCAAACCGCTGCACCGCTGCATCGGGCGTATCGGTGCAGACTGTGGAGAGGCATCCGTCTCCACCCGCGTCCTCCCGGAGCTCCCAGCAGCCCTTCCCGCCGCGGACGGTGAATTGGCAGCCCAGCGACGGCTCGACGGATGCCAGGGCGCGGAGCGCGCTCTTCAGGGCGGGGATATCGAGCCTCCCCCGGAACGAGACGACGCAGTGGATCTGCTGGTCGACGTACGCCCGCGCAATCGCCTGCATCTGGTCCTGGGGCGACGCCGGAAACACTCTCTGATCGGTATGCACGAAGAGCTCCCTGCCTGATTTTCCAGAATAGGTCGACCCTCCCGGCAGAAATACTTTCAGAAAGACAATGTTCTGCAGCGGTCGCCAGAATGCCTTCCGAATCCCCGGGAGCGTATCCTGTTCGGGCAGGTTGCCACGGGCGGCAAGCGGCGCTGCCCTGGGATCTGCCTCTCGCGTGCCTCATCCCCCTCTCCTGCATGCGGAAGCCCTGTCGTCCGGCGCGAAACCTCTGCTAAAGCGGATACCGCGAACCATGCACCTATATTTGCGGGGCTGATCTATCTCCGTACAGGAGGAAGACCTGCATGAACGATACCGGGATGCGGGGGGTGGCCCTGCTGGTGGCCGTGCTCGCGGGTTTCATCACGCCGTTCGACCACTCTGCCGTCAACATCGCGCTGCCGACCATCGGCACGGAGTTCGCCATGGACGCCGTGGCGCTCAGCTGGGTCTCGACGGCCTACCTCCTCGCTTCCGCCATCTTTCTGGTACCGCTCGGACGCTACGCGGATATCCACGGACGGAAGAAGGTTTTCGTGAGCGGACTCTCCATCTTTACGGCCGCTTCCCTGCTACTCATCTTCTCCCCCTCATCGATCGTGCTCATCGTCCTCCGCGTCCTCCAGGGCATGGGCGCGGCGATGATCTTCGGCACCGGTGTCGCGATTCTCACCTCGGTATTCCCTCCCGGCGAGCGGGGGCGGGTGCTCGGCCTCTACACCACGGCGGTCTACGTTGGGCTCTCTGCCGGCCCCTTCCTGGGCGGGCTCGTGACGCAGTACGTCGGCTGGAGGGGCATCTTCCTCGTGAACGTCCCGCTCGGTATCCTCACGGTGGCGCTCGTCCACTGGAGACTCGCGGGAGAATGGGCGGAGGCGAGAGGCGAACCGTTCGATCTCGCCGGGTCGGTCATCTACGGGCTCTCCCTTGCGAGCCTCCTGTCCGGGTTCACGCTCCTCCCCGAGATCGGCGGCATCGCCCTCGCCGCCGCCGGCACCGCCGGTCTCCTGCTCTTCTTTGCCGTCGAGGCCCGCCAGAAGAGCCCCGTCCTGCACGTGAACCTCTTCCTCCGCAACCGCGTCTTCGCGTTCTCCAATCTCGCTGCCCTGATCAACTACAGCGCCACGTTCGCGGTCACCTTCTTCCTCTCCCTCTACCTCCAGTACATCGGGGGATTCACCCCGCAGACGGCCGGGCTCATCCTTGTCTCCCAGCCGCTCGTCATGGCAACGCTCTCTCCCTACGCCGGCAGGCTCTCCGACCGCGTGGAGCCCCGCATCGTCTCCTCGGCCGGCATGGCGGTGATCGCGGTCGGCCTCTTCCTCCTCACCTTCCTGAATCCCGATACTCCCCTCCTCTACCTCGTCGGATGCCTTGTTCTGCTCGGGCTCGGGTTCGCCTTCTTCTCCTCGCCCAACACGAACGCGATCATGAGTTCGGTCGAGAAGCGGTTCTACAGCGTGGCGTCAGGCACGCTGGGCACGATGCGGCTCCTGGGGCAGATGCTCAGCATGGCCATCGCCGTGCTGATCTTCGCCGTCTACCTGGGCAGGGTCCAGATCACGCCGGAACTCTCGGCGCAGTTCCTCATGGTCGTTCATACGGCCTTTGCCGTCTTCACCGTCCTCTGCATCTTCGGCGTGGTTTTCTCCTCCGTACGGGGAGCGGTGCGGTGATCGGCAGGGTGGATCCTTCGTCGAACGATCCATGCAGGGAGATGGCTTGTTTCCACCTCCCGAGTTGCGACAGGGTCAGGCCAGAGGGGGTGAGCTCCCGCGTGTCATGTCCACCGAGCCTCCCGGATGTCCCTGGAGATGCGAGGGACTCCAACAAAGTGTTATTACTATCTGATTTTAATGGAGGGAGGTCGATAGGGTCTGCCTGCCCTCCAAACCCCTTACTGGTGTCCCGATGTTCGGGTGATCCACCGGAGTAGGGAGGGGAGCGCACCCTCTCCCCGTCCCCCTCCGCCAGTGCGACGATCTTCAAGGGAGTCGGCAGTAAGAGAGGAATGCATTGCCAGTCTCCTGCGCTACCTTCACCGTCCGACCGGACATCGAACGAATGGGGGCAGAGAATCCTCCGAGCAGCATGCCTGTAAGCCGCAGGGGGAGCCTTTTTTATGGTCGCCCGCTCAGGATGGAGGTAAGATGTTCGAGAAAGTGCTCCTGCCCACGGACTTCTCCCCCTATGCCCGCGCTGTCGTACGCTGCGTCCGTTCCATACCGGGGATACGGGAGGTGATCCTCCTTCACGCCATCTCGCCGGACGGGAAGGAGGGGCTATCGCCCGATGCCGCCCGGCTAAAGCTCGCGGAGGAGGAGAAGATGCTGCAGGCCGGGGAAGTCTCCGTTACGGCACGGGTCGAACCGGCGGGCGATGCAGCCGGTACGATCCTCCGCATCGCGGAGTCCGAGCGGGTCTCCCTCATCGTCATCGGCGCGAGGGGGAAAGGGATCCTGGAGCGGGCCCTCCTGGGCAGCGTCTCCTCCGCGGTCCTCCGCGGAGCGCGGACGAACGTGCTCATCATGCGTCACCGCGTCCTCGACACACTGGAAGGGCCGCGATACGAGCAGTTCTGCCCGATGATCTTCTCCCGCATCCTGGTGCCGATCGACCTCGCGGAATCGTCGAGCGCTCCGCTCGACCTCCTGCCCCGCCTGCCGTCCCTCGGCGAGATCATCCTGGCGCATGTCGTCTCTCCCGGAGATGCCCCGGCGGTCGCGCCGGAGGTCCTGCAGGCCCGCACGGAGGACGCGGAGGCGGCTCTTGGGAGACTGCGCGACGATCTGGCCCGCCGGGGTTTCTCCGTGCGGGTGCGGGTGCGGGCAGGTCTTCCCACCCATGAGATCGACCGCGTCGCGGAGGCGGAGGACGTCTCCCTCATCCTGATGGGCTCCCGCGGCAGGGGGCGGGCAAACGCGGCCCTCCTCGGCAGCACCGCGTTCAATATCGTCAATACGGTGAGACGGCCGGTCCTTGTCGTGAGACTGCCTGAATCCCGCGGGGCTCAGGGGTGAGTCCCGGGACTATCCTCCCGGACACCGCATTGCACCCGGCATACCTGCCGCCTTTCGGGGCCGCGGGTATACAGGTCCATACGTATGGCGATGCCGTCTGAGAAATCGAGGAAAGCCCTATACCGGCTATTTTTCCCCGCGACCCTCTCTGGCGCAGTCCGGCCGATCGCAGTTCATGCAGGATTGTTCAGCGCCCGCCAGTCGCCTGATCCTGGGGGCGGTCACGCCTGCAACCGCCAGGGCCATGCAGACCGCGACCAGTGTGAATCCCGCGATCCTGGGGGTCACTGCCCCCGACGGTGTCGTTGCCGCAGGCGTCGCCTCTCCGCCGATCACCAAATCCCGCTGGATCTCTCCTGCCACGTTGCATTCCCCGGTCACCCGCACCCGTGTCCCCGGCGCGATCGGGAGGGGATACGAGTAGGTGAAGATGTCATGGGAGGGCTGGTCCGTGTACTCTGTAACCAGCAGCATCGGGCCCCCGTCCTCCTCCACGCTGACGCTCCGCACGTAATGGGTGGCAGGATCCTCCACCCGGTGGGTGAGGGTTGCCTGCAGCTCCCCCTTCGCGGGATCGTAGGAGAGAACGAGGTTGGAGGGGGAGTGCGCGGACGCCGGGATGCACAGCACCGTCAGGACGATCCCAACGACCAGGATGGTACGCAGATCAGGAATTCGCATGGATGTCTCCCTCTCCGACAGAGGCAATAATCGTTGTGCTCGGCGTGCATGGCGGAACTTACCCCGCGAGATCCTGGCATGCAGGGCGACGCATGCGGGAACGCGACATTCAGGGGATGTCTGCCGAACGAGCCGTAGTGCGATCGGGGCGAACCCGGGTGGCGCCGGGGGCATCGGGGGGTTCGCCGGATCCGGAACAATCCCTGCGTTGCGGCGGCGATCGGGTCCTGACGCCAGTTCGCAGACCTGCGTATCACGATGCGGAAAGAGATCAGCGAAAATCGGGAGATTCGGCCGAATCTCCGGAGCCCCGCCGGCATCGTGCGGCCAGGGCTCGGGCAATCCGCATTGCAGGGTCCTGCGGATCATTCCGGCACGATCGGGTACTCCCGGGACCCGGAGGATCCGGAAACGGAGACCGTCACAGGATCTCCCCGGCGCCGCAGGGAGGTGTCGCCACTCTAGGATTCCGGATGCGGCTCGAAGATACCGAAGGTGTTGTTCTCCGTATCCACGCAGATGGCGAGGCCTCCAAAGCTGGGGACCGGCATATAGGGCAGCGAGACCTTTCCCCCAAGTTCCTCGACCCTCTTCAGGTACTTCGCGATCGAGTCCACGCCGAAGTAGACCGTGATCCTCTGGTCCGGGGCTCCCCGTTTTCCGAGTCCCATGCCCGGGGCTTCGGGCGCACCCGTCGGCTCGAACAGGTAGTACTCGATTTCTCCCGGAGGGGCTTCGAATTTCCAATCAAAGAGCCTCTCGTAGAACTTCCGGGCCCGTTCGGTATCGTCCGCCGGGATATCGACATGCACGACGTTCGGCATGATCGCTCCTGCAACCTCCTCCCATATGCAGGTTGTTATTCGTGAAACCATTCGAGCCTGTTGAATCCTGTATCGTGCCGACAGGGGGAAAGGGCCGCACCCCGAAGATCGCTGGCCCCTATCCGATTCTCGAGGACGTGCGTGCCTGCATCCGCCGCGTATCGGGGGATCCCCGCATCTGTCATCGAGACGACGAGCCATCTGTGCCGTGACAGCATCTTCCGGTTCAGGCAGGCTTTCGCTTCAGGATAGGCAGTTATGCAGGTATCCCCCCCTTCACTGACCGCAGCCGCGCATGGTCCCCTTCACCGGGCGAGGGGGGGATGGGGCATCCGGTTGCATGAATGCGAACTGCCCCGATGGAACCTGCACTCTTGTCCACTTCCATCGGAATGGCCTTGCACGGCAAACTTTTATAGATACCGGGAGGTACCCCTGCGTACAGGGTGGGCATCGTGACCTTCCCCTCCGATCTCTCCCCGCTGAAGGCCAAGAAGATCAAACTGGCCGTCGGCGGAGCCTGCGAACTCTGCGGCCGCGAGTATCCCCTGCGGAACCTGGAGGTTCACCGGATCCCCGGGAAGAATGTTCTGGTGGAGAACCTCGATTCCTGGATCCTCGTCCTGTGCCCCGGCTGTCACTTCGACATCCACGCCCTAGGATGCTCGCGGGCAGAGCAGCGGCAGCTGGTCCGCGATCGCCCTGTGCCCGTTCGGGAACATATAAAAGAGATCCTGTCCTACAATCCGCCGCCCTACACGCCGCCGGAGGTCGATCTCGAGCGGGTCTTCTACGAGGCGACCCAGATGGACATGACCTACCGGGTGGCCTGACAGCGAGGGTTCGCAGCTCCCCCGGCCAGGATCTCAGCCGAGAGGATGCTACTCCTTTGAGAGATCCGTCGCGGTACGGGTCCAACCTGCGGTCCAGCCGCCGTGAGCGACCGGCTCAGGTGGCTTCCGAGATGAACGTGAGACTCTTTGCTTCCTGAAGGTTGATCACCGGCGAGATGCGGGCCGTATGATGCGTCAGCATCGGCGGTCCGAAGAACTCTGCCATCGCAGCGACCCGATCCACCTCGAGGACGAAGTAAAACGTATGCTCTATCGTCGATAGATAGGCACCGTGGATCGTGATCCCCAGTTGTTTCGCCCGATCCTCCATCGTCTCGATCCACCGCATTCCTTGCGCTTCGTACTCGCTCCGCGCCAGACACAGCTCCGGGGGATGCCGAATGGTCACGACTACTATCATGCTCTCTCGCCTGCCATTTCCCCTGATAGGTATAAATGTATTCCTAACCGGCTCTCGTCTGCCGCCCGGCATGCGCCGGTGACGCATACCGCTTCAGACGGATTGCCCCTGGAAGAACGGGCGGTGCCGGCACGGCAGGGGGATGAGAAGACCCTGGCTTCCCAGGAGACGAAACAGAGTATCGGGGAATCCGGCATATCCCCCTCCGGAAGGGATCGACTACTCTTCGGACAACCGGAAGCGGATGCATGCGGCACGGAAGAACAACGCCCCTGCATCCGCCATGAACGCCAGCCAGAAGATAGGCCCGGCAGGCGGCATTCCCGTTCGGAAGACGCGACAATGACCTTTAATGATGTATTCCGTAACATTCTTTCGGGATCATCGCTGCCATGCGCCCCCGTCCGGAGATCGGGAAGCCGTACAGTCCACAGCCTTCCCTGGATCGACTATCGCAGGCTATTCCTTGACCCGTAAACCGAAAGTCGCTCGCGCTCACCAGCATGGACGGAGAAACGCCTGCATGTTCCCCGAAGCGCAGCCGCCGCCCCCGGCTGCGGCAACGCGGCACGTTCAGGCCGCTATCGCCCCTCATCCTTCGGGATGATGCGGAGCCACGGCTCCTCAGAATCCCACCGGGATCAGACCCGGGCTCTCTCCCGTGATGCTCCGCCCGCCCGAGGGCGTGACGACGAAGGTGTTCTCGATGCCGACCATCCCGACGCCCGGTATCCCCTTCTTGGGCTCGAGCGCGATGACCATTCTCTCCTCCAGCGGCTCGTCGAATCCCCTCGCGATCACCGGCGGCTCATCCACCTGGAGCCCGACGCCGTGGCCCAGGAAGTTCACCCGCCGCTCCCCGAAACCCATGAAGTTCGTCCGGAACTCTGCCGTCAGGCCCTCCGCGATCCTCCCGTGGATCTCCGACGGGGTGACGCCGGGCCGCAGCATCGATGCCAGCTCTTCCTGGATCCCGACGCACCGGCGGTGGGCCTCCACCGCCGCTTCGGGGAGAGCCTTGCCGAACATGTAGATCATCGTCTTGTCGGTGTGGTAGCCCTCGACGCCGCAGGCATTGTCGACGAAGACCAGGTCGCCTCGTTCGAGCCGCCGCTCCCGGCTGCCGAGCACCGGCGCGGCAGGCCCGATCCCGCGGCATCCGCCCGGACCGTCGAACGAGGTCGGATAGAGGGAGTTCTCCCCGAAGCCGAGCTGACCCACGACGATCTCGGTTCCGAACATGCCGAACCGCACCAGCCCGTGGTGCCCCTCCCGCACCATGGCGGCGAAGACCTCGGCCCCGAACTCCGCCTCGCTCATCCCCTCCCTCAGGATGCCGGGCACCGCATCCTCCAGCACGCGGCGGTGGATCGCTCCGGCCCGTTCGAGAAGACTCAGCTCGTACGCGCTCTTCACCGATCGAACCTTCGCCGCCGCCGGATCCAGCGACCGCACCTCCGAGAAGGAGAAGTGCTTCCTGAACCGCTGGAGTAGCGCGAGGGGCACCACCTCGGTCTCCAGGTGCACCGCATCCGGCACCCGTCCCCAGTCGCGCGCCGCGTCCCGGTAACTGTCCATCCTCCGGATGTCGGCGAAGAGGGACTCGTCGACCGCCCGTTCGTAGCTACGGCGGACCCAGAGCACCGCCTCGCCGTCCCGCGGGATCAGCAGCATCCCATCCGGCATCGTGCCCGTATAGTAGTAGATGTTGATCCGCCCGAAGATGGCGGACAGCTCCCAGTCCGGGTTCTCGGCATCCATCCGATCCCGGAACCGGGTCATCCGGTTATCCAGTTCCGCCCGCGGGACTCGTTGCATACAGGGAGTATGGCGACGATCCTATTTTACCGCACCGAACAGTTCCCGCCCGGTGGTGCGCAGGGGCGTCGCCCCTCCTGCAGGAGCGACACGGGTGCGCAGTCGCGGCATCGAAGGGCGGGGCATTGGCTCGATGCAATCGGAATGGCCCGTCATCCCGGGAATAACGCTTTTACCCCCCCTCCTGCCCATGGATGTGAGTTTGCCGCTCTCTCCGCAGGGCATCCGATATTCCTCTGCTCCGAAGGGGGGGCATGATCGAACCGGATGGCTCGATAATCGAACTCGCGGATGCGGCATGCCTCATCCTCGCGATGGAATCCAGGCTGTCGAAGGCGGGGAGCGGCGGGCGAAGTCGCCCTGCGACCGGAAGCGGTCCGCCCTCTCGACTTTTTGGGAATGTGCGAGCTTCTCGGACGGGGATCTGCCGCACGATCCCGTCACGCTCGCGTCGGCGGAGTGCCGGCTTTCGCATCTGCTCGGCAAGCGCATCAGGGAAGGAATAAAAACGAATATCTGCTGCACCGGCGACGGCCTCCGGAAGCCGTATCGTTCCGGCCTCCGGAAGACGAGGGAAGGCCTGCAGAGAACCTCGTCTTCATCGAACTCAAGAATCATGGCCACGAAGTCGATTACTGGAAGAAACAGGACAAATTCGATTACGTCGTCAGATATTGCGGACCGTTCGCTCTTGGAAACCGACATCTCGAATACGGATGCCCGCTCCGCCTGGGAGGAGAGAGCGCTGATCGCGTTGGCAGACCTCCACGGCTCCCGGGTGCGGGAGGAACTCCTTCTCCCGAACGAGGTGGAGAAGACGGAGGGGGGGGCGGTCCGCTTCATTCCTCTCTGGAAGTGGCTGCCTGGGGCAGCCCGAACGGTTGAGGCCGACGGGTTGTCTGCTTCAGGCGTCGCGGGAGATCCGCCGGTATCTCCTGCCCGTCCCCCGAGCTCCGCGGGCTCCCGCAGCTTCGCGCGCACCCGCAGCATAGAGCGAACCGGGTCACTCGCTCATGATTGCAGGATGTTACCGCCTCGCGGTGCTGGCAAACTGGCAGACGAAGGGGGACGCAATTCTGCGCTATGGACAGGAGCCTTGCGAGACGCTGCCTCAGGGCAGAGGATCCCCCGATCTCCCCCGGTCTCACCCAGCCGTTCGCCAGTCCGCTCATCGCCGCATATTGAGAGGCGGAGTTCTTCCAGAGTCATTTACCGCCTCTGCAGGAAGAGGAATTGTCACGGGAAATGATTCGTTTCCGGGTTCGATTCCACTCGTTGCCTGCCGGCCCGAGGCATGCCCGTTGCATGAACGGGGATGCATCGAATATTCCCCTGCTCGCGGGGCCGTATGGTACCATGAAGTCCACCTTTCCGGCCCATCATCCCGTCAGGCCCAGAATCTCGCGGGGACCCGACGGAATTTAAATACATCGACTCCCCATCCTCTCCTGATGGGAGAGGATATGAAAGCCGGAGAGCGACTTCGTGCAGGAGATCCGTCCGCCCGCGTGGCGTTCACCCGTCCCGAGAAGGTGCTCTACCCCGAGGCGGGGATCACGAAGGCCGACGTGATCCGCTACTACCGTGAGGCGGCCCCCCGCCTCCTCCCCTTCCTGAAGGATCGCCCCCTCTCGGTCGTCCGCTACCCGGACGGCATCGCGGGGGAACGGTTCTTCTCGAAGAATGCCCCTCCGGGCACCCCGGACTGGGTGGAGACGTCGCTCCAGCCCTCGGAGTCGAAGGGAAAGGACGTGCGCTACGTTGTGGCCGGCGATACCGACACCCTCCTCTGGCTGGCGAATCTGGCGGCTCTTGAGCTCCATGTCCCCCTCTCCCGCGGCGGTTCGATCTATGTGCCGGACTGCGCCGTCTTCGACTTCGACCCGGAGCCTCCGGCGCATTTCCCCGAAGCGGCCCGGGCGGCGCTGCTGCTCAGGGAGAAGCTCGACGACCTGGGTCTCGCGGGCTATGCGAAGACATCCGGCAAGAGGGGCGTCCACGTGATCGTCCCGCTCGACGGGGTCCACACCTTCGAACAGACCCGGGAGTTCGTCCACCGGGTGGGGCGGAACCTCGCCCGCGAGAATCCCTGGATCGTCCCGGAGGTCGCACGCACCCGCGAGGCAGGCATCGTCTTCTTCGACTATCTCCTCAACGCGAAGGGGCGGACGATGATCGCCCCCTACAGCCTGCGGGCGACTCCCGCGGCGACGGTCTCCACCCCGCTCGCCTGGGAGGAACTCGCACGGGGCGTCCGCCCTGAGGCGTTCACCCTCCGCACGGTTCTGGAGCGGGAAGACCCCTGGAAGGGGATCTTCGAGCAGCGGCAGCGCCTGCCCGCCCTGGATCCCATCCCTTCCGGCCGGACGGCAGCCCGGTCCCGGGGGAGCGAGACCCTGGCGGAGTACCGAGAGCGGCGGAACTTCGTCAGGACCCCGGAGCCCGCGGGCGGTGCTTCGGCAGGGGAGGGGGGGAGCCGCTTCGTGGTGCACGAGCACCGCGCCACGCGCCTCCACTTCGACTTCCGCCTGGAGCGGGGCGGCGTGCTGAAGAGCTGGGCGGTGCCGAAGGGGGTGCCCGAGCGGCCGGGGGTGCGTCACCTGGCAATCGAGACCGAGGATCACCCTCTGGAGTACATCGATTTCGCGGGGACCATCCCGGAGGGGGAGTACGGGGCCGGCACCATCTCCATCTGGGACGCCGGCACCTACGATGCCAGGACCTGGGAGCCAGACAAGATCGAGGTGATGCTGAACGGGCAGCGGCTGCACGGCCGCTACGTCTTCATCCGCTTCAAGAAGGCCGAGGAGGGGAGCTGGCTCCTCTTCAAGGCGTCCGAATGAGGAGATGCCGTGCCCGCGCGGGGGCACCGCCGACCGCATGCGGCAGCCTCTATCCCGGCAGAGTCTTCTGCGGGTGCTTCAGGTGGCTCCGCGCCGCAGCCGTCGTCTCCCGCCCCTGCGGCGTCCGCTTCAGGAACCCGATCTGGATCAGGTAGGGCTCGTAGACGTCCTCGATCGTCCGCACCTCCTCCCCGACCGAGATGGCGATCGTCTTCACCCCGACGGGCCCCCCGCCGAAGTCCTCGGCGATCACCGAGAGGATGCGGCGGTCGAGCTCGTCCAGACCCAGGGGATCGATCTGCAGCATGGCGAGAGCCTGGTCGGCGATCTCCGCCGTCACGGTGCCGTCCCCCCTGACGAGCGCGTAGTCCCTCACCCGCCGCAGGAGGCGGTTCGCGACCCGCGGGGTCCCCCGGCTCCTGGCGGCGATCTCCCGGGCTCCATCGGCCGTGATCGGGATCTGCAGGATCGAGGCGCTGCGCGTCACGATCCGGGACAGGTCCTCCTTCGAGTAGAGATCCAGCCTCGACAGGATCCCGAAGCGGTCTCGGAAGGGCGATCCCAGCAGACCCTGCTTTGTGGTGGCTCCGATCAGCGTGAACTGCTCCAGGGTGAGCTTCACGGAGCGGGCGCTCGGACCCTCCCCGATCATCACGTCGATGAAGAAGTCCTCCATCGCGGGGTAGAGGATCTCCTCGACGATCGGGTTCATGCGGTGGATCTCGTCGATGAAGAGGACGTCCCCCCGGTTCAGGGCAGTGAGCATCGCGGCGACATCCCCGGGCTTCTCCAGCACCGGTCCGGTCGTCGTCCTGATCTCGGACCCCATCTCGCGGGCGATGATATGGGCGAGCGTGGTCTTCCCGAGGCCCGGCGGCCCGGAGAAGAGGATATGGTCCAGCGGCTCCCCGCGGAGGCGGGCCGCCTCGATCGCAATCTTCAGGGTATCTTTGAGCTGGTTCTGCCCGACGAAATCCTCCAGGCGGGCCGGGCGGATCGCCAGATCCTCGATGTCGTCCGCCCGAATCTGGGGGGTGACGATGCGTTTTGTCATACCTATCGCTCCTTCAGTTTCGCGAGAGCCGCCTTAATCAGGACTTGGACCGTGGGGTCCCCGATCTCACCCGCCGCGGCCAGGACGGCGTCTTTCGACTCTTTTGGTGTGAATCCGAGCGAGACGAGGGCGCTCACCGCATCCCGCACGGCAGCCCGCCCCTGCACCCCCGCCGCCGGCAGCAGGGTCCCGTTCACCTTCTGCATCTTGTCCCGCAGCTCCAGGATCAGACGTTTGGCGCTCTTCTGGCCGATGCCGGAGATGCTCGTCAGGATCCCTTCGTCCTGGCCGACGATTGCGAGCACAAGATCCTCGATCCCGATCTGGGAGAGGATGTTCATCGCGATCTGCGGGCCGATCCCGCTCACCCCGATCAGGATCCTGAATACCTCGAGTTCGTTCTGGTTCAGGAATCCGTAGAGGGCGATGGCATCCTCCCGCACCGCCATGTGCGTGCAGAGACGCACCCGCCCCTCGCGGGACTGCAGCTCCTCCAGGGTGGGGCGGGTCACGTACACGCGGTAGCCGATGCCGTTGACGTCCAGAACCACCCATCTGTCGCCGATTGCGGCCAGTTCACCGTTCAGATGTGCGATCATGTCTCATCGTATGGATATGGCAGAGGGCGATGGCGAGGGCATCGGCCGCATCGTCCGGTCTCGGGAGCTCCGCCAGGCGGAGGAGCCGTTTCACCATCTCCTGCATCTGGCGCTTGTCCGCCTTTCCCGAACCGGTGATCGCCAGCTTGACCTGGTTCGGGGTGTACTCTGCGATGGGGATCCCCCGCTGCTCCGCGGTGAGCAGCACGATCCCGCGCACCTCGCTGACGTTCATCGCGGAGGTGATGTTCCGGGAGAAGAAGAGCTTCTCCACGGCGAGCCACTGCGGGGGATACTCATCCAGGATCGCCTCCAGGGCGATGTGGATGTCCAGCAGGCGGCGGGACGTCCGCATCGTCTCTCCCGAGGTCTCGATGCAGTTATAGCAGAGCGGCTCCACGGCACCGCGCTCTACCTCGAGTACCCCATACCCGACGCGCGCCAGCCCGGGATCGATGCCGATGACGATCATCGCGGACCCCCTGCTCTCCAGACTCCTGCACACAGTGTTGGCGGCAGACTGCCTTCAATCTAATCTATGCACCGTGGAAGTGACGGCGGGATGCGACACACGGGAGGCAGCATCCGTGCGCCGCTCCATTTCGCGTCCTGCACTGCCGCGGTCTCTCCGGCAGTCCCGTTGTCGCGCTGTCAGGGCGTTGCGGGAGTATCTCCACCGCACGAGCGGGTATGTTGCAGCACCAGCGCGATACCGGCCGCCGCAGGATGGGCGGGACTGCCGCAATGCGTGCTCCCCCCTCCCGCTCCCCCCGGGGGTGGACCTCCGGGAGAGATCCATCGTAGCCGTGGTGGGGGCCCGGGGGCGGTCAGGGAGGTGCGCTATGGCAGTAGCGGACGGACCGTGCGCATCCCTGCAGCAGATCCTGCCTGTCCGCCCACGGATGCCGCCCAGCGAAACGAGGTTACCGGCTTCGCCTTCCGGTATTCGACGGCCCCGGGTCACTCTGGCTCTCCCGCAGGGCGGCACGCTCCTGCCTCTCCCATCGGCCGCATCCGGCATCGGATACACCGATGGGGCTCCTCCGTGACTTCGGATGCCCAAAGATATATATACATCTATAACCATTACGGGGCTGCAGCCCCTGCGGGGCATGGAGTGGGGCAGAGGGGGCCTCATGAGGCCTTGCAGGAGACTGCATCTACCACCCAAATGCGAGCTGGAGCAGGGATACCTTCTTCCTGTGCCTTTTTTTAATCCAGCCCCGGATAGAGGCGATAGGATCGATGCGCCCCGCTCGGGGCCTTCGCCCTTCCCCTCTCGCGGGGCTGGAGATCATCGCTGACCCGTAGCCGGGTTCCTGGCAGCCCTGCAGATTTCGGCGGTGTCCCACGCCGCACGGCATACCGGGGCGCGCGGCGTTTACCGCGTCCGGGATGCACACTTCGGGGGGACCGCAGATCGCCCCCGGCATCGGGAGGAGATCCTCCTCCAATCACGGTTTACGCCCGCGCTTTATCGTCCGGATTTGGGGAAAGTATATAAACTATGGGGGTGTGAAGGGGGGCGGTGCGCCTAGCGCACGGGAGTTGAACGGCATGGTTCGAGAGGAAGGTAGAAGAGGCATGAGCACCGGGCAGGGGGAAGTCAGTCCCGCATCGCTCCAGAAGTACCTCGCAGGCATCGACTATCCCGCGGACAAACAGAAGCTGATGAACACCGCTCGGGAACACAACGCTCCCGACACCATCATGGATGTGATCCGCAGGCTGCCGGACCGGGATTTCAACGGACCCACCGATGTCAGCCGGGCTTTTGGAGAGATCCGATAAGGCATACTCTTTTTTATGGACAACACCCCCTACGCACCTCATCGCCCCGATCGCATGCGGGGGATGCCGGTGGATCGGCTGCTGTGGGTGAACCAGGCCGTCATAGAGGGCAGCTCGGGCCCGAATTCCTCGCTGCATCGGTTCCTAAGGATTCCGACGGGGTCGCCACGCCCTGTTCTTCTGCAACTGTGGTCGAACAATACGGCCCGTTCTCTTTGCGCCAGTGGGTGAACGCGAAGGAGCCCTGGGGGCACCGGGCCGCCGATCCCGGGCGAGGGTCACGAGGAAGGGCCGGTATTCATCCGTCGTGTCTCAACGAATTGCGATAGACCCTGCTTAGGATACTTAGGATAGCCGCCCATTTCTGTACTGGAACATCGGATCTCGCAATACACGTCCTCATCCTGCGACCCGGATCCTGCCCCCCTATCGCACCATGGGGGGAGGGGGACCTTGAGGGGGAGGGGGCGCACCCCCTCCCTCTCGCATTTGACAATCGCTCTCCGGGATGCTGGACGACTCTCCAACGATGCTTTCGAGATCGAAAGTTCTCTCCTTCTCAGGGACATCCATCCTCCCCCAACCAGCATGCCAGATCCTCCCGCTTCTGCTGCATGACCTGCGGATGCTTGGGCTTCTTCACGAATCCGAAAGCCGGCCATTCGAGCCGGGCCCCAAACAAAGATCTTCGTGCTTCTCAGCGGATAGCGGGATGTACCACACATACAGAATTGTACTTGATGAAAAACGGCTATGTTTATTCTCCTTACGTCGAACCGTAAGATCTGAGGCCTCATCCATGTATTATGCGCATTCTACAGGCGCTCCCGACAAGCGGGGCTGGCAGGTGCTCTCTGATCACCTTCGCAACGTGGCAGATATTGCATCGAAATTTGGAGATAGTTTCGGTGCTGCCGATATTGCCTATGCCGGAGGCTTGTTGCACGATATCGGAAAATACTCGTCCGAGTTCCAGAAACGCCTGGAAGGTGTCGATATCCGGGTCGATCACTCGACCGCCGGCGCGCGAGAAGCAAGGGCTCTGTACCCAAAGCATCTCAGCCGTATTCTCGAGTATATCATCACCGGGCATCATGGCGGCCTCTTGAACTACGGCAGCAGCGAAACCGGACTTGAGGGGCGTATGGGAAATAAATTTATTCCAGACTATTCGGCCTATTCGGACGAGATCCAGGCTCCCGATCTTACGAGATTCCGCCCTAAACTGAAACCGGTTCAGAAGAAAAAAGGTTATTCGATAGCCTTTTTCACGCGCATGCTCTATTCGTGTCTCGTCGATGCGGATTCCCTTGACACGGAAGCGTTTGCGGACCCCGATTCTGCCTCCCTCCGGGGGCGGTACGACTCATTCGAGAGACTGTCGCAGAAGTTCGATGACTATATGGCGACTCTCTTTTCGACAGCAGAGAAGACCGAGATCAACACGCGACGGAGGGGGATTTACGAGCAATGCAGAAAGATGGCAGTCTCCCCTCCACAGATGTTCACCCTGGCCGTCCCGACCGGCGGGGGGAAGACGCTCTCATCGATGGGGTTTGCGCTTGACCACCTGAGACAGCACGGGCTGAGGAGGATCTTTTATGTAATCCCCTACACGAGCATCATCGAGCAAAACGCCGGGAAGTTCAGAGAGATTTTCGGGAACCGGAATGTGCTTGAGCATCACAGCAACTTCGACCCGAAGACCATAGCTGATGATGATGCCGCCTCTGTGGAGAATTTCCTTAAACTCTCGGCGGAGAACTGGGATATGCCGATCGTCGTGACGACAAACGTCCAGTTCTTCGAGTCGCTCTTCTCGAACAGACGGTCGAGATGCAGAAAGATCCACAACCTTGCGCAGAGCGTGATTATACTCGACGAGGCCCAGATGCTGCCGACAGACTACCTGAGGCCCTGCCTTCAGGCTCTCTCCGAGCTCGTCTGTAACTACGGCTCAACAGTCGTTATCTGCACGGCAACCCAACCGAAACTTGGAGATCTTCTGGACGATAGCATCAAGCCCGTCGAGATCGTGCAGTCGCCCGCTGAGTTATATGAAGCGTTTCGGCGGGTATGCGTGAACGATCTCGGGTCGTTGAGCGATAAGGAACTCTCTGCGAGGCTGCAAGAGCATAGGCAGGTTCTGTGCATCGTCAACACTAGGGCGCATGCGCAACATCTGCATGCCGCGCTCTCGAAGCACGGCAAGTGCTACCACCTGAGCGCACGGATGTGCCCCGTCCACAGGAGAAGGCAGTTGAAGGAGATTCAAGAACTGCTCCGTCAGGGTGCCGACTGCCGCGTCATCTCTACCCAGCTGATTGAGGCCGGTGTGGATATCGATTTCCCCGTCGTCTATCGATCAATAGCCGGCATCGACTCCATCGCCCAAGCTGCCGGTCGGTGCAACCGCGAGGGGAGGGCTGAGCGGGGCGATGTCTATATCTTCCGGTCGGCGGAGCGGTACGGCCAGGCTACCAGCTGGCAACGACTGACTGCGGAGATCGGCAGGATGGTCATGGATGCGCATGGCGATCCGCTTTCTCTTCCGGCTGTCGAGGCCTATTTCCAGAAGCTCTATTCGTACAAGGGCGACGAAGGGCTCGACCGAAGGGAAATACTGCCGTCGTTTGAGAAGGGGTTAAGCGAATTAGCATTCCCGTTTGAAGATGTTGGATGGAAGTTCAGTATTATCGAGCAGGGCACGAAGGATCTCATCATTCCCTATGGCGACGAGGGGAGAGCTCTCGCCGATGAACTGCGTAACAGCGAGTCGCCCTGGAAGTACACACGACGCCTGCAGGGGTATACGATCAGCATCTACCCCGATGAGTTTGGGGATCTGGAACGCGCAGGTAAAATCAACCTTTTCGGCGATAGATTCTATGTGCTCAACGATATGAGCGAATACTCCGAAGTTATCGGACTTATAAATAGAAAAAGTATTGGTGGGGAGGGATCACTATTGATTGTTTAAGGTGGTGATGGCAATTGGATATGGAGTACGGCTGAAAGTCTGGGGCGATTACGCCTGCTTCACTCGACCCGAGATGAAGACAGAGCGGGTGAGCTATGACGTTATAACACCCTCCGCTGCACGGGGTATTCTCGAAGCAATACATTGGAAACCTGCTATTCGTTGGAAAATCGACAAAATTCATGTTCTAAATCCGATAAAGTTCGATAATGTTCGCCGGAACGAGAGGTCAGGCAAAATCCCCGTGGGAAAAGTCCAGAGTGCATTTCATGGAAAAGATGTAACTCTTTTTCAGGATGCAACGAAAGACGCGGTTCAACGGGCATCTCTGGTGCTGCGCGACGTCTGCTATGGGATAGAAGCACATTTCGAAGTGACCAACGAGGCTACCTCCGAGGACACCATCGAGAAGCATTACAACATGGCACTCCGTAGAATTCGGAAGGGGCAGTGTTTCCACCAACCCTATTTCGGTTGCCGTGAGTTCCCAGTTCGGTTCGAGCTTATCGAGGGTGAGATGCCGAGATCTTGCTACACCGGAGAGAAGGATCTCGGGTTTATGCTCTATGATATAGATTTTGATGACAATATGAAGGCAATCTTTTACCGTGCAGTCATGGTGGGCGGTGTCATCGATGTACAACGGTGTCTTGCCTTCGGAGGGGTCACATGATCATTCAGTCCCTTTGCCGATACTACGACATTTTGGCGGAGGACGAGGATGCGGCGATCTCCCGTCCTGGGTATAGCAGCGGAAAGATCTCGTTTGCGCTGGTTCTCAGTCGCGAGGGGGAGCTGTCGTATATCGCCGATCTCCGGAGCGATGACAAAAAACCGCGGCCTAGGGTTATGGATGTGCCTCTGCAACCGACGCGTACATCAGGTATTGCACCTTACGTCCTGTGTGACAACGCGAGGTATATTTTCGGTGTCGAGAAGATTAAAAGAAGCGAGTTTGAAAATAAATTCCTGAAGATTTCCCAGAAGGATGAGCCATTCAATTGCAAAATTCTGGCCGAGAGTGAAACAGAGGTCGTTTTAGTCCATCAGCGTTCGCGCGACTGCTTTGAGGCCTTCAAGGCCCGACAGCACGAGGTATTCGATTTCCTAGACGACTCCGGTATTTGGGCTCTCTTTAAATTCCTGGATGCTTGGAACCCGGAAAACTTCAACAAGCATCCTAAGATCGTGGAATATATGAATGAGCTCCTTAATGGCGGGAATTGTGTTTTTGAATGTGAAGGGACACTTCTGCACAAAAAACCTTCCGTGATGAAAGCCTGGGAGCAATATTACTTCAATAACGAAGATGATGACACCTTTACTGCTCAGTGTCTCGTTACGGGGGAACTGGATACAGTAGCCCGCATACACCAGTATCCTATCAAGAATGTTGTCGGTGCCCAGATGTCGGGCGCTTCTCTTGTCAGCTTCAATGATGACTCGTTCTGTTCGTACGGGAAAAAACAGAGTTTCAATGCCCCTGTAGGTGAATTGTCGGTGTTCAAATACACCACCGCCCTGAACTACCTCCTTTCCCACCCGGAGTACCGCATGCAAATTGCCGATACAACGGTAATCTTCTGGGCAGAGACGAGTGGAACCGCCTGCGAGGAGATTGTGAACTTCTTTTTCGATCCGCATGAGGGTGTGGCGGAGAGCAATGGTGAGATCCCCTCCGATCCGGTGCGAAAAGAAAACTGGCTAAAGATTGAACAGATGAGGGATATTCTCGATAAGGTTCGGAAGGGCCAGAAGATCCATACCGAGGATATCGGGGCGAACCCCGAGACAAATTTCTATATGCTTGGACTCTCCCCCAACAACGCGCGACTCGCGGTGCGATTCTGGCATGTGGACAGTTTTGGAAATTTCATCGTGAGAGCGGCGCGTCATCATCTGGATATGGAGATTGTCAGGGATGATTACGACCCGCGGTACGTTTCGCTGTACCGTCTGCTAAAGGAGACCGTCGCAAAAAGTTCCGATAATGAAGCCGCTTCCCCTCTCCTCGGCGGTCTCGTTATGAGGTCGATCCTGACTGGCACGCCGTATCCTGTCCAGATGTACAGTGCTATACTCAACAGGACGAAGGTTGAGCGGTCGATTAACTCAATCAGGGCAGGCTTTATCAAAGCCTACCTGCTGCGGCTTGCGAGAGCCGGTTTGACGAATTTAAGGGAGGATATGATTAACGTGAGTCTGAATGTAGAGAACTCGAATGTGGCGTATCGCCTTGGGCGGCTGTTTGCAGTGCTTGAAAAGGCGCAGGCCGAAACAAACAGAGAGATGAAGAGCACGATTAACAGCAAGTACTTCGCCAGCGCATCGACGACACCCGCGGTGGTCTTCCCAGTTCTGCTGAAACTTGCACAGCACCATATCGCCAAGTCCGAATGGGGATTCAAGATATCCCAAGGTATCGAAGAAACGCTGGAGGGCGTGGATGAGTTTCCCGCATATCTGAGCCTGGAGGAGCAGGGGATGTTCATGCTCGGCTATTACCACCAGCGAAAGGCATTCTTCAAGAAGAGAGACGAGATTGCACGTGAGAGTGAGTGATTATGAGCGAACCTATCAAAAACCGGTATGAGTTTGTACTGTTATTCGATGTCGAGAATGGCAATCCGAACGGCGATCCCGATATGGGGAATATGCCGCGGATTGATCCACAGACCGGACATGGTATCGTAACAGATGTCTGCCTCAAGAGGAAAGTCAGGGATTATGTCGATCTGGTAAAGAGCGGTGTTCCCGGGTATGAGATCTATGTCAAGTCCGGTTTGATCCTGAATGAACAGAACAAGAGGGCATACAACTATCTCGGTATCGAACCCAGCAGCAAAAAACCGAAGGATAATGAACTGACCCAGTTCATGTGCAGGAACTTCTTCGATATCCGTACATTCGGTGCAGTGATGACAACGGAAGTGAACTGCGGGCAGGTGAGAGGGCCTGTGCAGCTCAACTTTGCCCGCAGTATCGACCCGATATTCCAGCAGGAAGTTACAATCACCCGACAGGCGGTTACGAATGAGAAAGACATTGAGAAAGGCCAGACGATGGGGAAGAAACAGATCGTCCCGTACGCGCTCTACCGCGTTGAGGGGTACATCTCCGCACACCTTGCTCAGAAGACTACGGGGTTCTCCGAGGACGACCTGGCACTCTTCTGGGAGAGCCTGATCAATATGTTCGAGCATGACCACTCGGCATCGAGAGGCAAGATGTCCGCTCGGAAACTCATCGTCTTCAAGCACGACACGCCGCTGGGGTGCTGTCAATCCCACGTTCTGTTCGACAAGGTAAGAGTGGAGCGCATATCGGGGGATATGCCGCCCCGTTCCTTTGAGGATTATCGGATCACCGTTGATAAAAACGTGCCTTCTGGCGTCGAGATAATCGAAAAGATATGAGTGCGGTGCGGTATACCGACGATGAACTGCTGGCACTGTCGGGCATCCAGCACTTCTGTTTCTGCCGGCGGCAGTGGGCGCTCATTCACGTCGAGCGCCAGTGGGAGGAGAACCTGCAGACGGCGGAGGGTCGTCTCGTCCACGAGCGGGTGGAGGATTCGTTCTTCACCGAGAGCCGCGGCGATGTCGTGATCTCACGAGCATTTCCTCTTGTCTCGTACGCTCTTGGGCTCTACGGCGTGGCAGACGTGGTCGAGTACGTCCGCTCTGAGGATGGTGTCTCCCTTCCAGGCCGCGCTGGACTCTGGACGATGAGGACGGTGGAGTACAAGCGGGGAAAACCGAAGATCGACGAACGTGACGAGGTTCAGCTGTGCGCACAGGCTATATGTCTTGAGGAGATGTTCGGCGTTCACGTTGATAGGGGAGATTTCTACTACCACAAGATACGGAAGAGAGTGCCGCTTTTGATATCGGATGTGCTCAGAGATCGGGTGCACTCGTTATCGGAAGAGATGCATGACCTCTTTATAAAGGGTGCCACGCCTCCTGCCGATCCCTCCCGGAGGTGCAACCTCTGTTCGCTTCAGCATGTCTGTATGCCGAAGTTGACGAAGAAGAACCTTTCAGTCCACAGGTATGTGCGAAAACACATAAAAGACGCCTGTGTAGGGGATGTGTGAGTGTTGAGGGATAAATAGTTAGCTGATTTCCCAGAGACCGACCTTTCAGTCAGGAGACACTACATATGAGAAAACTGTTGAATACGCTGTACGTGACAACTCCGGATGCGTTCCTGACTCGCGAGAGGGAAAACGTCGTTGTCAGGGTTGACAACGAGGAGAGATTCCGTATTCCCATCCACAACCTCGAGGGTATCGTCTGTTTTGGATACATGGGGACAAGCCCTCAGCTGATGCGGCTCTGTGCAGACAACAATGTCGGTCTCTCGTTTTTAACGCCGTCAGGGAAGTTCCTGGCACGGGTGAGCGGGCGAGTTCGTGGCAATGTTCTGCTCCGGCGGGCGCAGTACCGGAAAGCGGATAATCGCGAAGAGTCACTGGAGATTGCGAAGGCTTTCATCACTGCCAAGATCGTGAACTGCAGAACAGTTCTCGGACGGGGCATCCGCGATCACAGGGACATCATTGATTGCGATAGGGTCCGGGCGGTGGATGCTTTACTGATCGAGAATCTCTTAAAGATCGAAGATTCTGATTCTGCCGATGCGCTCCGTGGAATTGAGGGGAATTGTGCAAAATTCTACTTCATAACGCTTGATGAGCTAATCCTAAAGCAGAAGGATGAATTTTACCTGCGTGAACGGAGCCGAAGACCGCCACTGGACAACATGAACGCGCTACTCTCTTTTCTGTACACACTCCTTGCGCATGACGTCGAGTCCGCCTTGGAGACCGTGGGGCTTGACCCTTACGTTGGGTTTTTCCACACCGACCGACCTGGGCGTCCTGGGCTGGCACTTGACATGATGGAGGAACTGCGACCATTTATGGCTGACCGTCTTGCCCTGAACCTTGTGAACATGAAACAGATCGGCAGTGGCGATTTTTATAGGAAGGAGAATGGGGGTGTTATCCTTACGGATGGGGGGCGGAAAGCGGTCATTGGAGCCTGGCAGAAACGGAAGCAAGATACGATTTCACACCCGTACCTGAACGAGAAGATACCCATCGGACTCCTCCCATATGTGCAGGCAATGCTGATGGCCCGTTTCCTGCGGAGGGATATCGACGGTTATCCGCCGTTTTTCATGAATTGAGGTGTTCTGGATGATGGTTCTGGTAACATACGATGTTAATACAGAGACTCCCGAAGGAAGGAAACGGCTTCGCAGGGTGGCGGCCGAGTGCGTGAATTATGGGCAGCGTGTTCAGAACTCAGTATTCGAATGTCTTGTCGATCCCGCTCAATTCATAAAGCTTAAACATGCTCTCTGCGGAATCATTGACCAGGATAAGGATAGTCTCCGGTTCTACTACCTTGGGAAAAACTGGAAAAACCGTGTGGAGCATTTTGGTGCAAAGGGTGGATACGATCCGGAAGGTTTATTAGTTGCATAACTCTGCGAACCTCCGGCGAACAGTGATTTCTCGAGAGGTTCGCGGGGTTCTTCTTATAACAATATTTTATCTTTGCGGTATGGCAACACCTGTATATATGATGGGCGATTGAGCTCGATGGGGAGATCTACTCTGGAATATATGCGGTAATTAATATAATTGTTTTAATATATATATTTGATTTGTTTGTCTGTTGAAAATAACATTTATCCGCCTGCGGATAGAGTGTCAATAGATCCGGTATCCTCCCGCCTGTCTCATGCATGGGTGAGGGGCCGATACGGATTGTTTGCAGTCGCACCCTTCACGGGTGCGTGGGTTGAAATTTTAGTATCATTTAATATTATGACAGATAGAGAAAAAGTCGCACCCTTCACGGGTGCGTGGGTTGAAATAGCCAGTATACCCGTGCCTGAGTGCAGATGTGCCGCAGTCGCACCCTTCACGGGTGCGTGGGTTGAAATAGTGCTGATAGCACCCGGTAGAGCTCCGCCCCGGGTCGCACCCTTCACGGGTGCGTGGGTTGAAATTAGCATTTTACGTTAATCCCGACGATACGTATACAGTCGCACCCTTCACGGGTGCGTGGGTTGAAATAGCAATACATCGACCGCCACGCACGTCCTATCGGGGGTCGCACCCTTCACGGGTGCGTGGGTTGAAATAGAAGAGGTTAAAGCCAAAAAGCGCGAACTGATTAACGTCGCACCCTTCACGGGTGCGTGGGTTGAAATTTCTATATTTGTGTATTCTGTTTTTTAATTGCCAGTCGCACCCTTCACGGGTGCGTGGGTTGAAATTTTGTATGGCAAATTTATACAAACGGCGGGAGGCAAGGTCGCACCCTTCACGGGTGCGTGGGTTGAAATATGTTTCGGGGGAGACGTATTCCATAATCCGCGAAGTCGCACCCTTCACGGGTGCGTGGGTTGAAATTGGTATTAGCTGTAATAATAGAAGCCCAAATAGGGTCGCACCCTTCACGGGTGCGTGGGTTGAAATTTTTAATTGCTAAAAAAATTGACGATTACAGGAAGTCGCACCCTTCACGGGTGCGTGGGTTGAAATTATGCTGCCGAAACTGGTAACTGGACTATAAACGGGTCGCACCCTTCACGGGTGCGTGGGTTGAAATAGGGAGTTGTCTGTAAAGCAACTACAGAAACGGGAGTCGCACCCTTCACGGGTGCGTGGGTTGAAATTATCATCGGAACCAGTAACATTTATAGATGTTAATGTCGCACCCTTCACGGGTGCGTGGGTTGAAATTGTCCCGTATGCAGGCAGCCGTATCCCCCCAAGTACCTGTGTCGCACCCTTCACGGGTGCGTGGGTTGAAATTGGTAATCCAGGGTAGGGGTTGGAAGGGTGGTCGGGTCGCACCCTTCACGGGTGCGTGGGT